>NZ_JBWKOO010000006.1:59859-256107 GCF_059416125.1 Stenotrophomonas sp. GW821-FHT09E08 | reverse complement strand
CCGCGGCCGGGTGGGGGGGTAGTGCGGGGTGTCCGCGGCATGAATGCCGCGGCCAAGCCCCATGGATGGGTTTACGGCGTCCCCGCACTACCCACCCACCCGGCCAGCCCTCAGCAATCCGGCTCTCGGTGACCAACCAGTCACCACCCACGAGGGGCTGCGCCGTTGGCTGGAAACTACACCCCGATGCCGGCGTCGCCCTCAGGCTCCAGCGCCTTCACCAGCACTGCGGCCTGCGTGCGGCTGTGGCATTCGAGCTTCTTCAGGATCGCGGTGACATGCACCTTCACCGTGTTTTCCGCCAGACCCAGCGTGTAAGCAATCTGCTTGTTGAGCAGTCCGTCGGCCAGGCACAGCAGCACGCGGAACTGCTGCGGGGTCAGCTGCGCCAGGCGGCTGGCCAGCAGCGCATCGGCCTCCGAACGCTCGGCGGCCATCGCCGGGAACCACAGGCCCCCATCAAGCACGGCCTGCACCGCCTCGCCGATGGTCTCGGCCGGCGCCGACTTCGGGATGAAACCGGCGGCACCGAACTGCTGCGCGCGGCGGATCACACGCGGGTGGTCGTTGGACGAGAGGATGACCACCGGTATGTCCGGATGCGAGCCGCGCACGTGCAGCAGCGCGGAAAAACCGTGTGCGCCGGGCATGGTCAGGTCGAGCAGCACCAGGTCCACATCCGGGTGCGCGTCGAGTGCCTCAGCCAGCGCTTCGGCGCTGGCAACCTCGCGCACCTGCACCAGCGGCAGGCTCTGCCGCAATGACTGCACCACCGCCGAACGCAGCAGCGGGTGGTCATCGGCGATCAGGATGGTGTATTCGCTCATGCGGCCATTGTACGGGCAGCCAACGGCCTCCGCCGGGCATGGCCCGGCGCCATCAGGGCATCAGCGCCCCGCCGGCTCCACGCTGCTGCGCCACGCATCGAGGAACTGGCGGCGCTTGAGCGCGTCCAGGTACACCAGCAGGCCGGGACCGAGCTGGATCGGGCGGCGGCTGCGGCCGGGTGCATTCGCGCCGCGTGCACTGCCGGTGACGATCGGCATCAGCCGCGCCTCGCGCGACAGCACCTGCTGGCCGCGTGGCGACAGCAGGTAATCGAGGAAGCGCCGCGCTTCTTCCGGGTGCGGACCCGTGCGCGGAATCACTGCGGTACGCAGCACCACCAGCGTGTAGTCCTCGGGTTCGACGATGGCCAGCGGCGCGCCGGCATCGACACGTGCCTGCGCGTAGGAGCCGAGCACGTTGTAGACCAGCGACAGCTGACCGCTGGCCAGCTGGTCCAGCAGCACGCCGGTGCGCTCTTCGCGCACCACGTCGTTGTCACCGAGCGCACCCAGCAATGCACCGGCGATGCTGCCACGCTGCGCGTCCTGGGTCGCCAGCAGGTAACCGACACTGCTGCGCTCGATGTCATAGGTGCCGACCTTTCCGCGCAGCGGCGCGCCCTCCGCGCGCAGCCGGTCCAGCAGCTGACGCCGGGTGTGCGGCACCTTCGCTGCAGGCAGCGCTCGGGTGTTGTAGACCATGACCACCGGCTCGTAGCTGATCCCGAACGCCTCGTTGCGCCACTGCGCCCAGGCCGGTAGCGCAGCGGTCTGCGCCGAACGGTGCGGTAGTGCATGGCCGTCGTTGACGAGCTTGGTCTGCAGATCCATGCCGCTGGAGATCAGCAGGTCCGGCGATGCAGGTCCGGCGCGGTCATGCAGGTAACGCGCGTACAGGTCCTGGGTGATGATGTCCTCGTACACCACTTCGGTGCCGGGATGCAGGCGCTGGTAGTCGGCGATGACCACCGCGAACACTTCGATGTCGGTGGTGCCGTGGATACGCAGCTGCGCAGCCGCCTTTCCCTGCGCAGGGAAGCGGCGCACGTCGCCCGGCGCGGCCAGCACCGGCACGGCCAGCAGCAGGGCAACGGCAGCGGCGAACAGGCGGATCATGAACTGCTCCGGGGCAGGCGGATGGTAGCGATCAAGCCGCCCTGCGGACGGTTGCTGAGGTCGATGCGGCCGCCGTGGCTGTCGACCACGCGCTTGACGATGGCGAGGCCGAGGCCAGCACCGCCGGACGGCGCACCTTCGCCACGGGCAAAACGTTCAAAGACGCGCTCTGCGTCTGCTGCGGCAATCCCGGTGCCGTGGTCGGCAATGGTCAGCACCGCCTGCCCACCTTCCACGGTCAGTGCGATCTGCAAGGGGCCATCGCCACCGTACTTCAGGGCGTTGTCGACCAGGTTCTTGATCGCCTCGCGCAGCAGCAGTGCATCGCCATGCACCTGCACCGGCTCGGCGGTCATCGCCAGTTGCACGCGCGGCGCCGGGCCGGCCTGCGGCAGCGCTTCATGCAGGGCCTGGTGCACGGTCTCGGCCAGGTCCACCGCCGCAAAGCGCTGCAGGTGCGAACGATGGATCACGCTGGCATCGCTGAGCAGCTGGTTGAGCAACCGGCTCATATGGGTGGCGTTGCGCTCGATCGCCTGCAGGCTGCGGCGCATGTCTTCCGGGTCGTCGTCGTCCAGCGCCAGCTGCGCCTGCGCACGCAGCGCCGCCAGCGGCGTGCGCATCTGGTGCGCGGCCTCCGCCATGAAGGCGCGCAGCGTCTCGTTGCTGCTGGACAGGCGCTCCATGAAGCGGTTCAAGGCGGCCACCATCTGGTCCATCTCACGCGGCACGCGCGCATCCAGCGGTTTCAGGTCGGACGGCTCGCGGCGCGACAGCTCGCGTTCCACCCGCACCAGCGGCCGGAACGCGCGGTGCACGCCAAAGGCCACCAGCGCCAGCAGCAGGCCGGACAGCACACCGATCGCCAGCAACGCTCGATTGACCAGGTCCTGCGCCACCGCTTCGCGCGCACGCCGGGTCTGCCCCACCTGCACCTGCACCTCGCCCTGCGCGGAGGCCGCGGCAAAGCTGCGGCCGACCATGACGAAACGCACGGTTTCACCGCTGTAGGCCGCATCGAACAACTGCGGTTGCGTGCCGGGCCGGCGCGGCGGCTCCGGCAGATCGCCATAGCCGGTGATCAGGTTGCCGCGGCTGTCGGCGACCCGATAGAACACGCGATCCTCCGGCGCCATCGCCAGCAGGTCCAGCGCCGCATAAGGCAGGTCGACCTGCCATTGGCCATCGACCAGGGCCACCGAATCGGCGATGGACAGCGCCGAGGACACCAGCAGGTGATCATAGGATCGGTTGGCGGCGCGCTGGCCGTAATCGCGTGCGGCGAACAGCAGGGCCACCGCGAACACCGCCAGCAGCACGCCGAGGTAGAGCAGCAGGGTGCGCCGCAACGAACCCGGCGCCGCAGTCGCAGCACGTGCGTCAGCCATCGGCGTCGGCATGGGTATCACTGGCTTCCAGCAGGTAGCCGACACCGCGCACCGTGGTGATGCGCAACGGCGCAGCGGCCAGTTTTTTTCTCAGGCGACCGATGTATAGCTCGATCGCATTCGGACCGGCCTCGTCATCGAAGCCGAACAGGCCATTGCCGATTTCGTCCTTGCCGACCACCTGGCCGAGGCGGCCGACCAGAATCTCCAGCAACCGGTACTCGCGGTTGGGCAGTTCGATCGGTTCGCCGTCGAGACTGACGCGGTGCGCGGCATTGTCGAACTGGAACCCCCCGATCTGCACCACCTCACTGGCCTGGCCACGCGCGCGGCGCAGCAGCACGCGGCAGCGCGCTTCGAACTCGCGGAAATCGAATGGCTTGCCCAGGTAATCGTCGGCACCGACATCCAGCGCCTGCACCCGATCTTCGATGCCATCGCGCGCGGTCAGCATCAGCACCGGCGTGCTGTCGCCGCGCTCGCGCATGCCGGAAAGCACGCGCAGGCCATCCAGCTTGGGCAGCCCGATATCCAGCACGACCAGGTCGAAGCTCTGGTAGCGCAGCACGCTGGCGGCGGCCAGGCCATCGGCCTGCCAGTCCACGGCGTGCCCACTGCGGCGCATGCGGCGGATGATGGCATCGGCCAGATCCTGATTGTCTTCGACCAGCAGCAGGCGCATGGGCACGGGGGTGGGAGGGGAAACGAATGCTACCGCGTGGAGCGGGATGGCGTCCGCCGGGCATGGCCCGGCGAGCGCAGCGGCAACGATCCTCGCTGCACCGCACAAATCGCTGACAGGACGATGACAGCTTGCCCGACCCAGACTGCGGCCGCGCACCGTCCGGTGCCCACGATTGCCGCGCGCCTGGCGTGCACCTGGGAGGGTTTGTGGAATTCACGTTTGCCTGGCGGCGTCCTGCCGCCATGATGGCTATGGCTGCCCTGTCGGCGCCGGCCTTTGCCGCCGAAGACGACCGTCCGGTCACCGCCAGCCTGGGCGGCCGCCTGCACTTGGACTTCGCCACCTTCGACAACGACAACCGCGGTACGCCGAACAAGGACGACACCGAGATCCGCCGCGCCTGGGTTGACGTTTCCGGCAAGTTCTTCGTGGTCGACTACAAGCTGGAAGCCGATTTCTCCGGCGACCGTGTCGAGGCCAAAGACGTCTACCTGAGCCGCAGCTTCGGTGATGCCGGCCGCCTCACCGTGGGCCAGTTCAAGCAGTATTTCTCGCTGGACGACCGCACCGGTTCCAACTATGGCAGCTTCCTGGAGCGCGGCAACGCCGGCACCACGCTGGCCCCGCTGTACCGCCTGGGTGCGTCGTGGCAGGCCAATCCGGGTGACTTCACCTGGGCGGCCAGCATCTACAGCCTGGAAAGCATCGACGCCTGGCAGGTGAAGGGCCGCGCCGCCGGTGGCCGCGTCACCTGGGCCCCCGCGCCCAGCGAGGGCGACGTGCTGCACCTGGGCCTGTCGCTGGCCCGCGAGGCGTACGACAACCCCGGCGCCAACGGCACTCCAGGCCTGAGCATCCGCCCGCGCCCGGCCGGCCATCTGTCCGATGAAAGCCGCCTGACCCTGGTCAACTTCTCCGCCGGCCGCGATACCGACGTCAACAAGTGGTCGCTGGAATACGCGCAGGTGCGCGGCCCGCTGTCCTGGCAGGGCGAATTCAGCGGCGCCACCTTCGATGACGGTGCCCAGCGCGGTGACGTGATGGCCGCCTACGGCATGCTCAGTTGGTTTGTCACCGGCGAGAGCCGCGCCTACGACCGCAAGACCGGCCGCTTCGCGCGGGTGAAGGATATCCGCCACAAGGCCGGTGCCTTCGAACTGGCATTGCGCTACGACCAGATGTGGGGCGCGCAGCACCTGGACGGTGCGCCGGACCTGCGCCGCGGCAGCACCGAAGCCTGGACGCTGGGTGGCAACTGGTACCTGCGCGACAACCTGCGCTTCATGCTCAACGTCATCGAAAGCCGCAACCGCGACCGCCTGGCCGGGGTCACGGTGGACCGCACGCGCGCGGTCACCGGCCGCCTGCAGTACGACTTCTAAGCCCGCAATCCCGGGCATGCCGCCCGGGCCCCTTCCACTCCCCCACGTCCTGTTTTCGCAAGGAGTCCGCAGATGATGCTGAGCATCCTCGGCTTTGGCATGGTCATTACGTTCATGTACTTGATCATGAGCAAACGCCTGTCGCCGCTCGTCGCCCTGATCACCATCCCCATCCTGTTCGCGCTGATCGGTGGCTTCGGCGCCGGCCTCGACGAGATGATGCTGGAGGGCATCAAGAAGATCGCGCCGACCGGCGTGATGCTGATGTTCGCCATCCTCTACTTCGGCGTGATGATCGATGCGGGCCTGTTCGATCCGCTGGTGCGGATCATCCTGCGCTTCGTCAAGGGCGATCCGATGAAGATCGTGCTCGGCACCGCCGTGCTGGCGATGCTGATCTCGCTCGATGGTGATGGCTCGACCACCTACATGATCACCGTCTCGGCAATGCTGCCGCTGTACCAGCGGCTGGGCATGAACGCGCTGAACATGACCTGCGTGACCATCCTCGCCGGAGGCGTGATGAACCTGACGCCGTGGGGTGGCCCGACCGCACGCGCGGCCACTGCACTGCACGTGGACCCGGCCGATGTGTTCGTGCCGCTGATCCCGTCGATGGTGATCGCCTGCGCCGGCGTGCTGCTGCTGGCCTGGTACCTGGGCCTGAAGGAACGCCGCCGGCTGGGTGTGGTGACCCTGCCCAAGGGTGGCAGCTGGATGGACAACAGCGTGTCCGACGACAGCAATGCGCTGCCGACGGTGGAAGACGCCGAGGACATCAAGCGTCCGAAGCTGCTGTGGGTGAACCTGGCCCTGACCGTGGCACTGATGACCGCGCTGATCATCGGCATCCTGCCGATGCCGGTCCTGTTCATGGTCGGTTTCGCCATCGCCCTGGTGATCAACTACCCGAACCTGGCCGAGCAGCGCCGCCGCGTAGTCAACCATGCCGGCAACGTGCTGTCGGTGGTGTCGCTGATCTTCGCCGCAGGCATCTTCACCGGCATCCTCAACAACACCGGCATGGTCGAAGCGATGTCGCACAGCTTCCTGGCCGTCATTCCGGAATCGTGGGGCCCGTACCTGGCGGTGATCACCGCCGTGGCATCGATGCCGTTCACGTTCTTCATGTCCAACGACGCGTTCTACTTCGGCGTGCTGCCGATCCTGTCCGAGGCCGCCGGCAACTACGGCATCACCCCGGTGGAAATGGCGCGCGCCTCGCTGGCCGGCCAGCCGGTGCACCTGCTCAGCCCGCTGGTGCCGTCCACCTACCTGCTGGTAGGCCTGGCCAAAGTCGAATTCGCCGACCACCAGAAGTTCACCCTGAAGTGGGCCATCGCCATCTCGATGCTGCTGATGGTCGGCAGCCTGCTGTTCGGCCTGTACCCGCTCGCCGCCTGACCTCTTACCAAGGAGCCTTCTGCAATGACGCTTCGAATCGCTTACGTCACCAGCGGCATGGGCAGTGTCGGTACTGCCATCTGCCAGAGCCTGGCCCGCAGCGGCCACACCGTGGTTGCCGGTTGCGCGCCGAACTCGCCGCGCAAGGCCAACTGGCTGCGCGAGCAGCGCGAACAGGGCTTCGACTTCATCGCCTCCGAAGGCAACGCTACCGACTGGGCCTCGACCAGCGCCGCGTTCGCCAAGGTGCGCGCCGAAGTCGGTGAAGTGGACGTGCTGGTCAACAACTCCGGTGGCAGCCGCGACCTGCTGTTCCGGCAGATGACGGTGGAGGACTGGAATGCGGTGATCGCCTCCAACCTCAACTCGCTGTTCAACCTGACCAAGCAGGTGGTCGATGGCATGGCGACGCGGGGCTGGGGCCGCATCATCAACATCGGTTCGGTCAGCGCCCACAAGGGCCAGATCGGCCAGGTGAACTACGCCACCGCCAAGGCCGCGATGCATGGCTTCAGCCGTGCGCTGGCCGCGGAAGTGGCCTCGCGCGGGGTCACCGTCAACACCTTGTCGCCGGGTTACATCGCCAGCCAGGCCATCAGCAGTTTCCCGCCAGATGTGCTGGACCGGCTGGCCGCCTCGGTGCCAGTGCGCCGCCTGGGCCGTCCGGAAGAAGTGGCCGGCCTGTGTGCGTGGCTGGCCTCGGATGAAGCCTCGTACGTGACCGGCGCCGATTATCCGGTCAACGGTGGCCTGTACATGGGGTAAGCCCTCGTCCACGCAGTACGTGGACCGCCTCCCCCACGGAGTGCGCGGGGCCGGAGAACCTTCGCTTGCGGGGGTGATCCGGCCCCTTTTTTCTTGCCTGTACCCGGTGCGGGCTATACCGGCAGCATCCGTGAACCGGAAGTTCACCCATGCAGCGTCTGTGGTGGGGAAACCTTGCGATCCTGCTGCCTGTACTGTGTGCGGCGGCCGCACCCGACCAGCTGCCGATGGCTGACGACGTGCAGGCAGATCGTCTGCTCGAACTGACCCGCAGCTGGGGCAAACCGTTGCCCCGCGCGGCGCGTCTGGAAGACCTTCGCGCCATGCTGCCAGCGACAGTGGCCGTCATCGAAACACCTTATGCATTGCCGGGCATCACGCTGCCACCGGTGGCCCTGTCCCCACCACTCCAGATCACCGGCGGCATGGTCCTGCTGCAGGCCGATCGCCAGCACGTGCACTCCGTGCGCCTGGATGTCGGGGGCGCATGCGTGACGCGTCGGCAGATCGTCCAGCGCCAGGTCGCGCCAGCGCGCGTGCTTCCTCCTTCAGGCCACGCCCCGGAACAGGCATTGACGTTGAGCTACCCATCCCCGGATCGATGGGTGAGCTACCTTTTTCCCGGATTGCATCACGCGTGCGTCGCGCAGGTGATCCTCAAACCGGCAGATGCACCGCCGCCGTGACAGGAATGTTGCAGGTTGCACACCACCCTGCACCGTTCGTTGGTTTTCCGTAAAGAAGGTTTCATGTTCCGTTCGCATAGTGGCCATGCACCGCGCATCCGTGCCGGTGACCACCCCCAATGCAACGGACCACCATGCAGACCCGACACCTGACGATCGCCGTGGCGATCGCGCTCTCCGCCGCCAGCGCCCATGCTGCCACCGCCGCCGATACCGGCGCCAGCACCGATGCCGCGCTGAACGCGCAGACGCTGGATACTGTCTCCGTGATCGGCCAGGGCGAGACCCGCCAGGTGCAGCGCATCACCACGGTGGACAAGCAGGTGCTGCCGCCGGGCACCAGCGGCCAGAAGATCCTCGACCGCCTGCCAGGCGTGTCGGTGCAGTCCAACGATGCCTTCGGTGCCAACGAGGAGTCGCAGACCATCAGCCTGCGCGGCTTCGACAAGAGTCGCCTCGGCTACACGCTGGACGGCATCCCGCTGGGTGACAACAGCTACGGCAACTACAACGGCCTGAGCATTGCCCGCGCGATCATCGCCGAGAACCTGGCCGGCGCAGAGCTGTCGCAGGGCATCGGTTCGCTGGGCGTGGCCTCGACCAGCAACCTGGGTGGCACCATCCAGTACTTCTCAATGGACCCGTCGACCGAATTCGGTGGCCGCGCCAGCGTCACCGTTGGCGACAACAGCCAGCGCCGCGGCTACCTGCGCGTGGACACCGGCGACATCAACGGCTTCTCGGCCTACGTCTCCGGCGTACACCAGGACCAGGACATGTGGGCCGCGCCCTACCAGAACCAGACCACCCGCCAGTTCAATGCCAAGGCGGTGTGGAACGTGGGCGACCATCGTTTCGGTGCGTTCGTCGCGACCTCGCGCGCCAGCCAGGCCAACTACGCCTACCTGTCCAAGGACATGCTGGCGCGCGGCTTGGGCTATGACTGGAACATCTACGCGCCGGACTGGGAGCGCGCCGTCGCCGCCGCATACTGCGCACCGGGCACGCTGGACCGCAGCAAGTGCAAGTTCAGTGGTGGCGTCAACAGCATCGACGATGCGTACTACCAGAGCCGCGCACTGCGCGACGACAACCTCTATTCGGTCGATGCCGACCTGCGCCTCGGTGAGCAGGGCCGCCTCAAGCTGCTGGCCTACCACCATGACAACCGTGGCCAGGGCCACTGGTGGGCACCGGGCCAGCCGTCCTACCCAGGAACCGACAAGATGTTGCCGATCTCGATCCGCAGCACCAACTACACGATCAACCGCGACGGCCTGACTGCCGCGCTGTCGTGGACGGTGGGCATCCACGAGCTGGAAGCCGGCCTGTGGTACGAGCAGAACGACCATAACGTCTCGCGCAACTTCTACTACATCAGCGGTCCGTTCCTGGACGACCTGTACCTGAAGAACCCGGACCGCCTGCTGTTCAACCAGGACTTCGACATCCGCACGCGCCAGTTCTACGTGCAGGACCGCATGCGCTTCCTGGACCAGCGCCTGACCGTGGACGTCGGCATCAAGAGCCCGAACACCCGCATGCGCGCCACCGCCAACCCGGGGGTGGAAACCAGCATCGCCTCGGGCACGCTGACTGCCAAGGAATCGGTGCTGCCGCAGCTGGGCCTGGGCTTCAAGCTCAACGCCAACAACGAGCTGTTCGCCTCGTATGCCGAGAACATCGCTGCCTTCGTCGGCGGTGGCAGCGGCGGCCCGCTGCAGGTGTCGCCGGAATCGTTCGCGGCCAGCGCCGGCCTGGAGCCGGAGAAGTCGAAGAGCCTGGAAGCCGGTTTCCGTACTTTCGGTGAGAAGTACCAGGCGTCGATCGCGGCCTACAACGTGAAGTTCGACAACCGCCTGCTGTCGCTGAACCCGTGCTCAAGCATCGAAGTCGGCACGCGCCCGGAGTGCGTGACCCGTTTCATCAACGTCGGTTCGGTAAAGAGCCACGGCGCGGAGCTGACCTTCATACTCAAGCCGATCGACGGCCTGCAGTGGTACAACGCGCTGTCCTGGAACAAGACCACCTACGAGGACGACTACCTGTCCGGCGGCGCGGTGGTGCCGGTGGCCGGCAAGATCACCGTGGATACGCCACAGCGCATGGCCTCCAGTGAAATCAGCTGGAACCGCGATGGCTTCTTTGCCAGCCTGCGTGCCAAGTACACAGGCAAGCGTTACTACACCTACACCAACGACCAGTCGGTGCCGGGCGTGACCACCTTCGACGCCGGTGCGGGCTACGACTTCGGCCCGGGCATGGGCCTGCGCAACGTGCGGGTGTCGTTGAACGCGACCAACCTGACCAACAAGCGCTACGCCGGCCAGTTGAGCTCGTTTGCACCGACCGATCCAAAGGGCACGCGTTATGCGATCCATGCGAGCGCACCGCGGCAGCTGTTCATGACAGTGGCGGCGGAGTTCTAAGCCAGAAGCGTTGCCCCGCGGCGTCTTGATTGTTGTCGCGGGGCAGGGTCGGATGGGCCGGCGCAGGACACGCCGTGAACCCCGCTCCGCGGTCCGGCCCAGCCGCTGGCGGCTGTGCGTTCGGGCGCTTGCGAAGCAGTGCTTCGCAAACGAAGCGCCCTCACCCATGGGGGCTCGATGGAGGGGCTTTTGCGTGTCCTGGCCAGGGTGGCCCGCCTCCTCCCCACCGATAGCAGGCAGGCGCTGGCAGGTCCGCCAACGCATTTCATTCCGGCGCCAACTGGTCCATCCGTATCCGGTTTGCGAACAGCGAGAATGCCAGCATGCCGGCCAGGCCGTTGGCGCGACTCACCCAATGCGGCAGCCAACGCGGCGGCTTCAATACACCGGACTCGAACAACGGCGCGAACGCCATCGCATCGGTCAGGCTCATCTTGCCGGCGAACAGCCATCGGCAGACCTGCAGGCGATCCTCGGCCAGCATGTGGCGGAAGAAGGTATGCACCGACACCAGCCCGCGCAGGTACACCGTGTCCTTGGTGAAGGCCAGGCCGCCACTCGGCGGCACACCGCGGAACACCCGCTGCGCCGAGGCGAAGCTCTCTTCCGGGTTCTGCCCGGCATCGCAGAAGTAGCGGAACACCTCGATGAAGTCCGCACCTTCGCGCGCCATCGCGATCGCCTCGGTACGCAGGCTGATGCGCTTGAGGCGCTCGATGTCGATGCTGCCGGTGATCTGTTCAGCGAACGTCGCCAGCCCTTCCTGGGTGGCGGTCACCCGTGGCGAGGACAGTGCCAGGCTCGGCAGCACAGGCTGCTCACGGCCGTTCAAGGCGGTCAGCGAATGCACCAGCGCTTCGTGGTGGAACAACTGCGCGCGGTCGTAGGCGCTGAAGCGCGCACTGGTGCGCAGGCGGATGCGGGTCGGGCCGGCGGCGGCCTTGGACACCAGCTCCGGATCGAGCTGCACCTGGATGATGCGCGACTCGAAGAACGCGTCCAGATCGTTCTGCAGCTGCAGCTGCAGGGCAATGGCCGAAACCGGCACCTGCTCTTCCGGCGCCAGCAGTTCGTGATCGAGTTCGGCAGCAATCTGGATGAAGTGACGCGCCGCTTCGCGCGTGCTTGGGCCATTGCCCGGCAGCGGCTGCTCGGGGGCGCCGAACAGCTGCACCGAGCAGGTATCGACCGCAGCCGTGCCCAACCCTTCCAGAAGCTGTGCGGCCAGGTCCCAGCTCTGCACCGACTGCCGCACGTAGTGACCCAGCGGATGATTCTCGTCACAGTCGGCAGCGATCGCGGCCAGCGCGCGGCGCTCTTCGCTGAAGTTGAGCCGAGGGTAATCCACCTTCGGCAGCACCGGCTGGCCACGCGCCACGCTGTCCAGGAACGGTGCCTGCAGCGTTGCCGGCCAGCTGGTCAGGCCCAGCAGGCGGATGCCTCCCACGGCCTCGACCAGGCGCGCATCGAGCGCTGCATGGTGGGCCACGTCACGGTCCAGCGTCGCGGTCGGTTCCATGCGCGGACTATAGCGCCCTGCCCTTGCTTTGGTAGGTGCCAACCTTGGTTGGCATCCGCCGAAGGCGGGCTTCGGACAGATTCGTGCCAACCAAGGTTGGCACCCACCCGAAGCAGGCAGAGGCGGGTTTCATTGCAGGGGTCAGAGCCCATTGCCGCGCGATGGGATCCGACCCCGCAGTACCGATCAACGCCTACGCGGCTTGCCGGCCGGGCGGAACTGCTGCCCCTTGCCCTTCCTGCCACCCCGCTCCTGCGCGGTCTCGGCCTGGCGAACGGCCAGCTTGGCCGCGGCGGCGGCCACTTCTTCCTTCAGCTTGAAGTAGTTCAGCAGCCGGCTTTCTTCAATCTCGCCCGCGTCGATCGCAGCACGCACCGCACAACCCGGTTCCTGCTGATGCATGCAGTCGTTGAAGCGGCACTGCGCCGCCAACGCTTCGATATCGGCGAAACCGCCTTCGGCCAGCGTCTCTTCACCGGTTGGCTTCAGTTCGCGCATGCCGGGGGTGTCGATCAGACAGGCGCCCATCGGCAGCGGCATCAGCGCGCGATGGGTGGTGGTATGGCGGCCACGCGAGTCATTGGCGCGCACCGCATTGGTCTTCATCCGCTGCTCGCCCAGCAGGGTGTTGGTCAGCGTCGACTTGCCGGCACCGGATGATCCCACCAGCACCACGGTGCGGCCCGGGCCCAGCCACGGTTCCAGCACCGCCACGCTGTCGGCATCCAGGCCGTTGATCGCATGCAGGGCGATGCCCTGCATCTCCAGCTCTTCCAGCACCGCCAGCGCATCCTCGCTGTATTCGGTCTGGTCGGCCTTGGTCAGCACAACCACCGGCTCGGCACCGCCACCGCCGACCAGCAGCAGGTAGCGCTCGATGCGACGCGGATTGAAGTCGGCATCCAGGCCACAGACGATGAACACCGTATCGATGTTGGCCGCGATCACCTGCTGGTGGTAATGCTCGCCGGCCGCGCCACGCTTGATCGCGGTACGCCGCGGCAGCAGGGCAACGATGCGGATGCCATCCAGCAGCACCCAGTCGCCCACCGCCGGCCGTTCGTGGCTGGGGAAGCGCGGGCGCTGCCATTCCGGCAGCGATTCGGCCTTGATCGCCGCATCCGGGCCATCGGCCACCACGTAGTGGGTGCGGTGCTGTTCGATCACCCGCGCCGGGCGGGCCTGCGGGTGGGCGGCCATCACAGCCTGCCACTCGGCCTGCTGCGCCGGGCCCGGCCAGGGCCAGCCGATGGTCTGCAGGGCGGTAAAATCGGGAGTCTGGGTCATCGCCGCCATTCTACCTGTGCCAGTGCCCCGCCAGCCCAACAACGGCAAGCCCTGGGGCCTTGCCATGCGCTGCAGCAATTCCGCTACCATGGAATCCCCATGCCATTCGACGGCCCACCGCCCATGTCCACCCCCTCGCCCAAGCCCCTGGTCATCCGCGAGCGCCTCTCCGAAGTGCGCTATGAAATCCGCGGAGAACTGGCTCGGCGAGCGCGGGAGCTGGAGGCGCAGGGTCGCAAGCTGATCAAGCTCAACATCGGCAACCCTGGTGCGTTCGGCTTCCGTGCACCGGAACACCTGCAGCGCGCGATCGCCGATGACATGGGCCGCACCGATCCCTATACCCACCAGCAGGGCCTGCCGGAAGCGCGTGAAGCCATCGCCGCGGCCTACGCCCGTCGCGGTGCGCCCGATGCACACCCGGACCGCGTGTTCGTCGGCAACGGCGTCAGCGAGCTGATCGACCTGTCGCTGCGCGCCCTGCTCAACCCGGGCGATGAAGTGCTGGTGCCCTCGCCGGACTATCCGCTTTGGTCGGCCTCGACCATCCTCAATGACGGCCGCCCGGTGTATTACCGCTGTGCGCCGGAGAACGGCTTCCAGCCGGACCCGAGCGAAATCGAGACGCTGGTGTCCTCGCGCACCCGCGCCATCGTGCTGATCAACCCGAACAATCCCAGCGGCGCCAGCTACCCGCGCGAGCTGCTGGAACGCGTGGTCGAGATCGCGCGCCGCCACAACCTACTGCTGCTGGTCGACGAGATCTACGACCAGATCCTGTATGACGACGCGGTGTTCCAGCCGGTCGCGCCGCTGGCCGGCGACCACCCGTGCCTGACCTTCAGTGGCCTGAGCAAGGTGCACCGCGCCTGCGGCTGGCGCGTGGGCTGGGCCCACCTGAGCGGCGACGATGCGCGCCTGGGCGACTTCCGCGCCGCGCTGGACCTGCTGGGCGCGCTGCGCCTGTGCGCCAACGTGCCGGGCCAGTACGCCATCGATGCTGCGGTGAACGGCCCGGACACCATCTCCGAGCTGTGCACCCCCGGTGGCCGCCTGTATGAAACCCGCCGCGCGGTGATCGAGGCCTGCGAAGCCAGCGAACACCTGTCGCTGGTCGCGCCCGCCGGCGCGCTGTACGCATTCCCGGCCGTGGTCGGTGCCGCCGCCAAGGGCTTCGACGACCACAATTTCGCGCTGGACCTGATGAATAACGAAGGCGTGCTGGTGGTGCCGGGCTCCAGCTTCAACGTGCCCTACCGCCATCATTTCCGCGTGACCCTGCTGCCGGAAGCCTCGGCGATGCGCGATGTGTTTGCCCGCATCGACCGCGTGCTGGCCCGCCGTGCCGAGGACGCGACCAAGGTCGTGCCGCTGAAGCCACGCCGCTCGGTGGCCTGAGCCGTGGCGCTGTCCTACCTTGCGCTGGGCGATTCGTACACGATCGGTGAAGCGGTGGCGGTCGAAGGCCGCTGGCCGCACCAGCTGGCCGCCGCCCTGCGCGCGCAGGGCGTGGACCTGGCCGAGCCACAGACCATCGCCACCACCGGCTGGACCACCGATGAGCTCGACGCCGGCATCGACGCAGCCGCACTGCAGGGCCCGTTCGATTTCGTCAGCCTGCTGATCGGCGTCAACAACCAGTACCGCGGCCGACCGCTGGACGAGTACCGCCTGCAGTTCCAGGCGCTGCTGCAGCGGGCAATCGGCTTTGCTGCCGGCCGCGCCGAACGTGTGCTGGTGCTGTCCTTCCCGGATTGGGGCACCACCCCGTTCGGTGCTGGCAGTGGCCGTGACCTGGCCGCGGTCGAGATCGAGACCGACGAGTTCAATGCGGCCGCTGAGGTGATCAGCACCCGGCTGGGCGTGGCCTTCGTCGATATCACCGACATCAGCCGCGACCGCGGCACCGATCCGGCGATGATCGCCGAGGACGGCCTGCACCCCTCGGCGCGGATGTATGCGCTGTGGAGCGAGCGGGCACTGCCGGTGGCCGCGCACCTGCTTGGCGGCACGGACTGAAGCGATGGACGGCATGCCACGGACTGGCACGCCGCTGCCCTGCACTCCTCTGACGAGCGCGCAGTCTCGCTTGATCGCCGAGGCATTCCGTCCGGCGCAGGCCTGGGGCAACCGCCGCGACTACTACTACGCCCGCAGCAAACTCGGCAGCGACCCCCTGTACGACGGCGTGTTGCAGCACCTGCCTGACGACGGGCAGCCGCTACTGGACCTGGGCTGCGGACTGGGCCTGTTGGCCCACGTGCTGCGCCAGCGTGGCGGTACCCAACGCTATCTGGGCGTAGACGTGGATGCCGCCAAGATCACGCGCGCCCGGCGCGCTGCCGCCGATCTGCACGATGTGCACTTCGACTGCCTGGACCTGCAGGCGTCGCTGCCGGCCCAGTCCGGGCACGTGTTGCTGCTGGACGTACTGCAGTATCTGGACGCAGGTCCGCAACAGGTGCTGCTGCGCGCGGCCAGTGCGCGGGTGGCGCCAGGTGGCCGCCTGCTGCTGCGGACGCCGCTGGCCACCGGCGATGGCCGCGACCGCACCACCCGGGTGGCCGACCGGTTGGCCTGGCTGGTTGGCTGGATGGGCACCCGGCCGCGTCACTACCCCGCCCGACAGGCGCTGCAGGCGACACTGGCCGAAGCCGGACTGCGGGTAACGGCGCCGCGGCCACTGCATGGACGCACCCCGTTCAACAGCTGGTTGCTGGTGGCGCACCGCATCCGCTAGCGCCGCGCCATGCCCGGCGGATTCCATCCATGCCGCTGCGCTCGCCGGGCGTGGCCCGGCGCTACCGGTTATCCGGCCGGCAGTTCAGCCTTCAACCCACGCTCATCCAGCGCCTGCAGCACGCGCTCGATGATCTCCAGGTTGTGGCCGTGCGCCGCACCTTCATGCAGCAGCACGATGGCACCTGGGCGCAGGTCAGGCAGCAGCCGTGCCAGCACGCCGTCCGGCGTGCAGTCGACCCCGTCGTAGCCGCGCGCGCTCCAGCCCACCCGGACCAGTCCCAACCGCTGCAGCACCGGCGCCACGAACGGGTTGGTCATGCCCACCACCGAGCGGTACCAGCGCACCGGCTGGCCACTCAGCGCCTGCAGTGCGTGCTGGCAGCCCTCGATCTCGGCATGCATCGCGGCCGGGCCAAGCCGCCAGAAGCGGGCCTGCGGGTGGCTCAGGCTGTGGTTGCCCAGGTCATGCCCGCGGCGCAGGATCTCCTGCACCAGTTCCGGCTGCGCCAGCGCGCGCGCGCCCACCAGAAAGAAGGTCGCACGCGCCTGGTGGCGGTCCAGCAGGTCGAGCACGGCACCGGTTTCCTGGCTGGGGCCGTCATCGATGGTCAGCCACACCGTGTTTCCGGCCTTCGGTAACCGGGCCAGCACGGGCGCATAGAAACAGCTGTTGGGCAGGAACACCGGCACCATGAACAACGCATGGCTGGCCACCAGCAGCGGCAGTCCCCACTGCCAGCCGGCCAGCACCCAGGCCAGGATCACGACCATCTGCGACGCCACCAGCCAGGGCAGCCAGCGCCAGGGGCGGGCCGGGATGCGATGCAATGTTCCTTCGCTGCTCATCCCCCATGATGCCATGGGGGTTAGAATTGACGATTCGAATTCCCGGAACCCCGACGTCCATGTCCCTCGATCCCGCCCTGCGTTCGCGCATCGAAACCATTCTCAACGACAACCGCGTCGTGCTGTTCATGAAGGGCCAGCCGTCGATGCCGCAGTGTGGTTTCTCGGCCAAGGCCGTGGGCGCCCTGCAGGACCTGGGCGTCGAGTTCGCCCATGTCAACGTGCTGGCCGACCAGGAAATCCGTGAAGGCATCAAGGCCTATGGCGACTGGCCGACCATCCCGCAGCTGTACATCGACGGCGAACTGGTCGGCGGCAGCGACATCGTGCTGCAGATGGCCGCCAGCGGCGAGCTGAGCAGCGTGCTGGGCCTGGCTGCGCCGGACCGCACCCCGCCGAACATCACCGTCACCCCGGCCGCCGTGGAAATGCTCAAGGGCGCGCTGGCCGACGCCCCGGGCGCTGCCCTGCAGCTGAGCATCGACGCCGGCTTCCAGCCGAACTTCCAGCTGGCCCCGCACGACGAAGGCGCGATCGCCGCCGAGTCCAACGGCCTGCGCGTGCAGTTCGACCTGGCCAGCGCCCGCCGCGCCAATGGCATCACCATCGACTGGGTGGACGACATCCGCGGCAAGGGCCTGGCGATCGACAACCCGAACGCGCCCAAGCCGGTGCAGGAAATCAGCGTGCGTGATGCCGACGACCTGGTGCGTGCCGGCAACATCACCCTGGTGGACGTGCGCCCGGCCGATGAGCGCGCCATCGCCGCGGTCGGCGTGCCGTTCAAGAGCTTCGACGGCAACGGCCGCGCCGAGCTGGAAGCCCTGCCCAAGGACACCGCGCTGGCCTTCATGTGCCACCACGGCGGCCGCAGCGCACAGGCTGCCGAGCAGTTCCGCGCGCTGGGCTTCACCAAGGTGTTCAACGTCACCGGCGGCATCAATGCCTGGTCGGAAGACGTGGACAACGGCGTGCCGAAGTACTGATCGGCACTGAAAAAGGGGACGGAGGGGATCAAGTCGTTTGAGGCACAAACGACTTGATCCCCTCCGTCCCCTTTTTCTTATCCGGCAAACCCGCCTTCGGCCAGGTAGTCCAGTTCTTCCGGCGTCGGAATGCGGCCAACCACCGCGTTGCGGTGCGGGAAGCGGCCGAAGCGGCGGATGATGTCGCGGTGCAGTTCGGCGTACTGCAGGTATTCCTTGTCACCCAGCACGTCGAACATCGCCACCGAGCGGTCCTGGTCCAGCGGATCCTCGGAATGTTCGAACGGCAGGTAGATGAAGGCGCGCAGCTTGGGCACCAGCTGCAGGTCCAGGCCTTCCTCGATGGCACGCGTGGCGTAGTGCCGCGCCAGGCCGTCGGTCGCATAGGAATGCGCGGTACCACGGAAGCAGTTGCGCGGAAACTGGTCCAGCAGCAGCATCAGGGCCAGCGCCCCTTCGGCACTGCCCAGCCAATGTTCGCGCGCGCGCGACGCCGCTGCGAAATGCTCGTCCAAAAACAACTGGCGGAACTGCGCGTCGAACGCGTCGTCGCGGGCGAACCACTTCGTAGGGCCCGCCTCCTTCCAGAATTCCACCACTTGCGCGGCAACGTCCATTACCTACTCCCAGGCCCGGACGCCCCGCGCCCGGCCTTCATCATCATTCGTCGAAGCGCAGGTGGCGGACCGACTTGCCGTTGCGCCGGATAAGCTTAAGCGCCTCGATGCCGATCTGGATATGGTTTTCCACGAACTGGGAGCTGACCTTGGCATCGGAGGCCTCGGTCTTGACCCCGTCCGGGATCATCGGCTGGTCCGAAACCAGCAGCAGCGCGCCGCTGGGGATGTGGTTGGCAAAGCCGGCGGCGAACACCGTAGCCGTTTCCATGTCGATGGCCATGCAGCGCATTGCCCGCAGCCGCTCCTTGAAGGCCTCGTCGTGCTCCCATACCCGGCGGTTGGTGGTGTAGACGGTGCCGGTCCAGTAATCGTGGCCGAGGTCGCGGATCATGGTCGAGACCGCACGCTGCAGCGCGAAGGCCGGCAGCGCCGGTACTTCCGGCGGCAGGTAGTCGCCCGAGGTGCCCTCGCCGCGGATCGCCGCGATCGGCAGCACCAGGTCGCCCAGCTGGTTCTTGCGCTTGAGGCCCCCGCACTTGCCCAGGAACAGCACCGCCTTGGGCATCACCGCCGACAGCAGGTCCATGATGATCGCGGCATTGGGACTGCCCATGCCGAAGTTGATCATGGTGATGCCATCGATGGTGGCACTGGCCATCGGCCGGTCCAGGCCGATGACCGGCGCACCGGTCAGCTCCGAGAACGTATGCAGGTAGCCGCCGAAGTTGGTCAGCAGGATGTGCTGGCCGAACTGGTCCAGCGGTACGCCGGTATAGCGCGGCAACCAGTTGTCGACGATTTCCTGCTTGCTCTTCATGGACGGTCCGGTACGGCGGGGGACCGGCTATTTTCGGCCAGCCGGGCGATGCCGTCGAGCAGCCGCATGCCACCATGTGAAGAAGGTCACTTGGCAAGCACGCCACCGCCCGGCTAGCGTCGGCGGCTGGACTACGCTGCGAGGGGAACTGCATGGCATCGACGTTGTTGCACGCCGGGGTGGCATTGGCGCTGCTTTCATTGAGCACGGCACCGGCAGTGGGCGTCTCGCGCTTCGTCGCCGATCCCTACCCCAGCACCTACCAGGCCCATCCCGATGCGCCAGTACTGATCCAGAACGCCACCGTGCTGACCGGCACCGGCCAGCGGCTGGACAACGCCGACGTGCTGCTCCGCGATGGCCGCATCGTCGCCGTGGGCCGCCAGCTGCAGGCCGACGCCGGCATCACCCGCATCGACGCGCAGGGCAAGTGGGTGACCCCGGGCCTGATCGACGTGCACTCGCATCTGGGCGTGTACCCCAGCCCCGGGGTTGGCGCGCACAGCGACGGCAACGAGATGACCGCACCGGTCACCGCCAATGTCTGGGCCGAACACTCGGTGTGGCCGCAGGACCCCGGCTTCGCCACCGCACTGGCCGGCGGCGTGACCAGCATGCAGGTGCTGCCAGGCTCGGCCAACCTGGTCGGCGGCCGCGGCGTGACCCTGAAGAACGTCCCGGCCATCACCTACCAGGCCATGAAATTCCCCGGTGCGCCGTGGGGGTTGAAGATGGCCTGCGGCGAGAACCCCAAGCGGGTCTACGGCGAAGGCAAGGGCGTGACGCCGGCCACGCGCATGGGCAACGTGGCCGGCTATCGCGCCGCCTTCATCGATGCCGCCGACTACATCGCCAAGAACAAGCCCAAGCCGGCCAAGCGCAAGGGCTGGTTCGGCAGTGACAAGGGCGACAGTGCCGGTGATGCCGGCGGCAAGCGCGATCTCAAGCTGGACACGCTGGCCGGCGCCATCGAAGGCGACATCCGCGTGCACATCCACTGCTACCGCGCCGACGAGATGGCCACCATGCTCGACCTGGCCAAGGAGTTCGGTTTCAAGGTCGCTGCGTTCCACCACGGCGTGGAGGCCTACAAGCTGGCCGACCGGCTGGCTGCCGACGGCGTCTGCGGTGCGCTGTGGGCCGACTGGTGGGGCTTCAAGATGGAAGCCTTCGACGGTATCCCGGAGAACATCGCGCTGGTCGACCGCCCGAAAAACAGCTGCGCCATCGTCCACTCCGATTCACCCGAGGGCATCCAGCGCCTGAACCAGGAAGCCGCCAAGGTGATGGCCTCCGCGCGACGCGCACGCATGCCGGAGATCACGCCCGAACGTGCCATCACCTGGATGACCGCCAACGCCGCCAAGGCGCTGGGCATCGAAGGCCAGACCGGCAGCCTGGAGGCCGGCAAGATGGCCGACGTGGTGGTGTGGAATGGAAATCCCTTCAGTTCGTACGCACTGGCCGAGCAGGTCTTCGTCGATGGCCGACGCTTGTACGACCGCAACGCGCCGCAAGCAACGCCGCGTTCCGATTTCCAGCTTGGCCAGGAGGTGCGCTGATGGGCGTGTTGAACAAGCGCCGCCGGGCATGGCCCGGCGCTACCTTGGTTGCGCTGTTGTTGATGACAGCCGCAGCCTCGGCGCAGGACCTGTTGGTGCGCAACGCGACGGTGCATACCGCCAGCGCGCGCGGCAGCCTGCAGAATGCCGATGTGCTGGTGCAGGGTGGCGTCATCCGCGCGGTGGGCAACGGCCTGTCGGCACCGGCCGGCGCCACCGTGGTCGAGGCCAATGGCCGCCCACTGACGCCTGCACTGTTCGGCGGCATCACCGAGACCGGCATCGAAGAAGTTTCCGGTGAATCCAGCACGGTGGACAGTTCGCTGAAGATCGGCGAGCAACCGCTGCGGCCGGAATTCGACGTCACCCTCGCCTACAACCCAGCCTCAGTGCTGATTCCGGTCACGCGGCTGGAAGGTATCGGCTTCACTGCGTTGGGGGCAGCCACCGGCGGTGGCTTCGTGGCGGGCCAGGGCGGCGTGATGCGGCTGGATGGCAGCATCGACCCGATCGGTCCGCGCGCGCTGTTCCTGCGCATCGGCGCAGCGGCCTCAGAACTGACCGGTCATTCGCGCGCCGCACAGTGGATGCTGCTGCAGCAGATGATCGACGAGGCGCGTGGCCAAGTGGCTGCGGACTCGCCGCATGCATTGCTGACCCCCGCCGGGCGCCGCACGCTCAGCCGTTACCTGGCCGGCCAGGGCCGCATCGTGGTGGAAGTGGACCGTGCCGCCGACATCCGCCAGCTGCTGCGCTGGGCCGCCCGCGAGAAAGTGAAGATCGCCATTGCCGGTGCCAGCGAAGCCTGGCAGGTGGCCCCGGAACTGGCCGCTGCGCACGTGCCGGTGTTCGTCGACGTACTGTCCAATCTGCCCGCAAGCTTCGACCAGATCGGTGCCACCCTGGAAAACGCTGCGCGCCTGCAGCGTGCCGGCGTAGCGGTCTCCTTCGTGCAGCGCGGCGACGCCAGCCACAATGCACGCAAGATGCGCCAGCTGGCCGGCAATGCGGTGGCCAATGGCCTGCCCTGGGCCGATGGCCTGGCCGGCCTGACCCGGGTACCGGCGCAGGCGTTCGGCGTGGCCGACCAGATTGGCAGCATCGAACCCGGCAAGCGTGCCGACCTGGTGCTGTGGGAAGGCGACCCGCTGGACGTGGCGCACTATGCCGAGCAGGTCTGGCTGGGTGGTCGTGCAATGCCGATGCGCTCACGGCAGACCGAACTGCGCGACCGCTACCTGCAGCGCAACGCGCAGCCCTGACCGCACACGAGGACACACCGATGGCCACACTGCGCTGGTATTTCGATTTCATCTCGCCCTATTCCTACCTGCATTGGCAGAAGCTGAAGCAGCTGCCGCAGTTCGCGCAGATCCAGACCGTGCCGATCGCCTTCGGTGCGGTGCTGCACCACCTGGGCAACCTCGGACCCGCGGAGATTCCGGCCAAGCGGCGCTTCATCTACCGCCAGCTGCTGTGGACCGCGCAGACCGAGGGCACGCCGCTGCGCTTCCCGCCGGGTCATCCGTTCAACCCGTTGTCCGCCCTGCGCCTGTGCCTGGCCGCCGGCGCCAGCGCGCAGGCGGTGGACGTGCTGTTCGACTGGATCTGGCGCGACGGCAATGCCGCCGACAGCGCCGAGGCGCTGCGCGAGCCCGGCACCCGGCTGGGCATCGATGATGTCGCCACGGCCATCGCCGAACCGGTGGTCAAGGAGCAGTTGCGGCGCAATACCGAGGCCGCGATCAGCGCCGGCGTGTTCGGTGTGCCGA
The DNA here is from genome assembly GCF_059416125.1 of Stenotrophomonas sp. GW821-FHT09E08. NCBI lineage: Bacteria > Pseudomonadati > Pseudomonadota > Gammaproteobacteria > Lysobacterales > Lysobacteraceae > Stenotrophomonas > Stenotrophomonas sp. GW821-FHT09E08. The sequence continues at coordinate 233,274 of NZ_JBWKOO010000006.1, read as the reverse complement.
CCCTGGCCATCGACGGGGAACTGTTCTGGGGCAACGACGCCCACCCGCTGATGGCCGCGGTTCTGGCCGATCCTGGCCTGCTGCAGCAGCCCGAATGGCAGCGCCTGGCCAGCCTGCCGGTGGCGGTGCAGCGCAGTCGCTGAACAGGGCGTGGCGCGTTTCCCTCGCGCGCCTGGCTGGGATTTGAGATAGATTTCACGTTTCCGAACCTACAACCGCCCTGGAGGGGGAGCCGCGGATGCGCATCGGAATCGTCGTTGACTCGGCCTGCGACCTGCCGCAGGCCTTCATTGCCGAACACAACATCGTGCTGCTGCCGATCACCGTACGGATCGGCGAAGCGGTGCTGGCCGATCACCGCGATGAGCAGGCTACGCTGAGCTTCCTGCATGCGCATGTGGCCGAGCACGGTGCTGAAGCGGAGACCATTCCCTTCAGCGTCAACCAGATCCGCGACCTGTTCCTGCAGCAGCTGGTGATCGATTACGACCACGTGTTCTGCATGACCATCACCAAGACCCGTAGCCCGATCCACGACAACGCGCTGCAGGCCAGTTTCGCCATCCTCAACGACTACAAGCCGGTGCGTCAGGCGGCCGGCTACAACTCGCCGTTCGCGCTGCGCGTGCTCGACACCCAGAACCTGTTCGCCGCCCAGGCGGTGACGGCGGTGGAAGCGGTGCGCCTGCGCGACAGCAACGCCAGCGTGCAGCAGATCCGCGAGCGGCTGGAGGAACTGGCTGGCAACGTACACGGCTACATGGTCACCCGTGACCTGTACTACATGCGCGCGCGTGCGCGGCACAAGGGCGACCGTAGTGTCGGCCTGCTCAGCGCCGCACTGGGCAGCGCGCTGGACATCAAGCCGGTGCTGCATGGCTACCGCGGCGAGACCGGGCCGGTGGCCAAGATCAAGGGCTTCGACAACGCCGTGCAGAAGCTGTTCGCGGTGGTCGGCCAGCGCGTGCGCGCCGGGCTGATGACACCCACGGTGTGCGTCAGCTACGGCGGCGAGCTGGACGAGCTGCGCACCCTGCCCGGCTACGCGCAGCTGAAGGAAATCTGCGCCACCCATGGCGTGACCGTGTACGAATCGGTGATGAGCCTGACCGGCATGGTCAACGTCGGCAAGGGCGCGGTCACCGTGGGCTTCGCCGATGGGCCGCATCGGTTTGAATGAGGGCCAACGCAGGCTGGCATCTGCACATCGATTCCACCGCGACTGTGCCAGCCTTTCCACACTTCAAGGAGAACTCCATGCCTGCGCAGTACCACATCAGCCTGCCCGACCCGTCCAAGGCCCGCGGTAACGACCCCGACCTGTCCTTCCATTCGCAGGGTGCGGCCGGCTTCGCCGAAGAACTGCAGGATGCCCTGCGCAGCGGCACGCTGTTCGAGCGCTGGAAAGCCAAGCAGCCCGACCCGGATGCGGTGGAACCGCAGTGGGGCGTGACCGATCCGGAGGCCACCGTGACCGGCGAGCAGAAGGACCTGCGCATCAACCTGGTCGCCACCACCCGCATCGACAGTGACGTGTTCAAGCAGCGCCTGCGCCTGCTCGCCGGCAGCCACTGGGAGCTGCGCGACGTGCGTTGAGGCCATGCTCTGGTAGATGCCAACCTTGGTTGGCGCTTCTGAAAAAAGCTGCCAACCAAGGTTGGCAACTACCGACGAACCGCCGGGCATGGCCCGGCGTTTCCATTTCCCTACCAGCCACCGCCCAGCGCGCGGTACAGCTCCACCCGCGCGATCGCGGCGGTGGCCTGGCTTTTGGCCAGCGCGGCCTGGTTGTCCAGCGCAATGCGCTGGGTGGTCAGCACATCCAGCATGTCGACCACACCGGCCTGGTACTGCCGGCGCGCCGTACCCAGTGCGGTTTCGCTCTCATCCACCGCCACGTGCAGCTGCACCGTGCGCTGCTGCTCGGCACTGTAGCCATCAATGGCGTCGTCCACTTCATGCCAGGCCTGCAGCACGGTGCGGCGGAACTGCAGCGACGACTGTTGCTGCTGCAGCTTGCTCAGCGCCAAGTTGGCCTTCAACCGGCCGCCCTGGAAGATCGGCACGCTGATCGACGGCCCGATGCTGAAGCGGTGCGCGTTCCAGCCGTCCAGATCATCCAGCTGTTTGGCCTGGAAGCCAGCGTCGCCATTCAAGGTGATGCGCGGCAGGAAACTGGCCTTGGCCACGCCGATGCCGGCCGTTGCCGCATGCAGTGCCGCTTCGGCACGACGGATGTCCGGGCGACGCTCGGCCAGTTCACTGGGCAGCCCCACCGCTACGGTCGGCAACGCTGGCCAGTCACGGCGTGCATCCTGCAGCTGCGCGTACAGCGCCTGCGGCGGCTGGGCCAGCAGGAACGCCAGCGCATTGCGCAACTGCGATTCACGATGCCGCAGCGGCGCGATGCGTGCCTGCAGCGATGCCACCTGCGCGGACGCGCTGGACACCTGCAGCGTGCTGGCAACGCCCTGCTGCTGGCGTGCCTCGGTCAGGCGCTTCATGTCGAGGGCGATGCTGAGGTTGTCCTCGGTGATCGCCAGCAGCTGCCGTGTCGCACGCAGCTGCAGGTAGTCACGCGCGGTTTCCGCCAGCAGCGCAATGCGCACCGCGTGTGCATCCTCCTCCGCCATCTGCACGCGTGCATCGGCCGCTTCCACCTGTCGGCGCACGCGCCCCCACAGGTCCAGTTCCCAGCTCAGGCCGATACCGGTCTGGAACAGCCCATAGTCATCACGGCCGCCATTACCGGATGGATCATTCAGGCCCACTTCGCTGTTGCGTGCGCGCACGCCACTGGCGCTCGCGCTGACGCTGGGCAGGCGATCAGCGGTAGTGATGCCGCGTGCGGCGCGGCTCTGCTGCACGCGGTTGGCCGCCAGCTGCAGGTCCAGGTTGGCCGCCAGCACCTGGCTGGCCAGCTGGCCCAGCAGTGGATCATCGAAGCCGGCCCACCAGGCCGCGTCCTGGTCGATGGCGTTGCCGGCGACGGCCTCACCCTGCCAGTCGCTGGGCAGTTCCGCCTGCGGGCGCACGAAGTCCGGCCCCATCATGCAGGCAGCCAGGACCGTGCACACGCTGGCCGCAACGAAGGTGCGGAACACGGTGACCGCGCTCATGCACCCTCCTCGCCTTTGTGGCCCTGTTCGCGCTGCGCACTCTGCGCACGCGTGCCGCTCCCCAGGTCAACGCTGGCTTCCACCGACATGCCGGCACGCAGCTGCTCCAGCAGCGGCTGACCCGGCTCCAGCACGATCTTCACCGGAATACGCTGCACCACCTTGGTGAAGTTGCCGGTGGCGTTTTCCGGCGCTACCGCGGCGAAGGTGACGCCGGTCGCCGGTGCGATGCTGTCGATGTGCCCGCGCAGCGGCTTGCCCGGGAACACGTCCACCTTCAGTTCGACCTGCTGGCCGGCCTGCATGCGGGTCATCTGCGTTTCCTGGAAGTTGGCGACCACGAAGGCGCGCTTCAGCGGCACCACCGCAGCCACCGGCGTACCCGGGGTCAGGTAGGCACCCACGCGCACTGCGCGACGACCGACCACGCCATCGATCGGTGCACGCAGCACGGTGTGCGACAGATCCAGTTCGGCGCGCGCCTGCGCCGCATCGGCGCGTTGCACCGCAGCCTGCGCGGCCTGCACGCCCGCGCTGAGGATGTCGGTGCGCTGGCGTGCGGTCGACAGCGCGGCCTGGCCTTGCTGCAGATGCGCACTGGCCACGGCCTGCTTCGATTGCGCCTGCTGTGCGTTCTGTACGGTGCCGGCGCCGTCACGGGCCAGTTCGCGGTAACGCTGCTGGTCGGCACTGGCCAAGGTCAATTCGGAACGGCTGACATCGACGCTGGCCCTGGCCTGTTCGATCAGCGAGTCCTGCTGGGCCAGCGCGGCCTGCGCGTTGGCAAGCTGTGCACGGGCATTGGCCAGGTCGGCACGGGCCGCCTGCAGTGCTACCTGGTAGTCGCGGTCGTCAATGCGGGCAAGCACGTCGCCGGCCTTCACCGACTGGTTGTCCTCCACCTCCACGGCACTGACAAAGCCGGGAATCTTCGGCGCGACCAACGTGTAATCAGCCACCACGTACGCGTTGTTGGTGGCCTGGTGGCTGCCATCGCGCAGCAGCAGCCAGGCGCCGATGGCCAGGGCCAGCACGCCCAGGCCCAGGCCGGTGTGGAGAGTGGTTCTATTGATCGTCATGAGGGGGTTCCTGCGAAAGGTTCAGGCCACGGCACGTGGCGGATGGATGCGGGTGGGCATCCAGGCAATGAGGGGAATGAAGGCCAGCGCGACCAGCGCGACCACCCAGTACAGGTCGGCCGAGGTCAGCGCCTGTACCTGTGCATGCAGGCGCGCGCCCAGCTGCGGGCCCTCGGCCAGCCACGGTTGCTCGCCAAGGCGGTCGACCAGCACGGTGGAATGGAAATGACGGCGGCCCTGGGCGACGGCATCAAGCACGCCGCTGGCGAGCACTGCAGCGAAGCCCTTGACCGTGTTGAACCACGCCGAGGCAAACGGGCCGTCCTGCGGTGGCAGGCCGTTGGTCGCCAGCATCAGCAGCGGCAGTACCGCCATCGGCTGGGCAAATACCTGCAGCAGCTGCACCCACAGGAAGTTGTCGCGGATCCAGGCCACATCCAGATGCGAGCCCAACCAGCACGCCAGCGCCAGCATCGCCAGGCCCGTGGCCTGCACCCAGCGGCAATCCACCGCGCGAACGTTCAACAACGCCGCCACCAGCGGCAGCGCGATCGCCTGTGGCAACGCCACCCACAGCAGCATCGGCGCGGTCTGCAACGGCCGGTAGCCCTGCACGCTGGCCAGGAAGCCGGACGGGATCGAGATTACCGCCAGCAGCACGAACAGCACGCCACCCAGCGTCACCAGCGAGTAGCTGAGGTTGCGGTTGGCCAGCAGCTGCAGCTTGAAGAATGGCAGCGGATGGAACCATTCATTGATCATGAACAGCACCATCAAGCCGGTACCGCCACCGATCATCAGGGTGATCATCGGCGAGTCGAACCAGTTCAGGCGCGGGCCCTGCACCAGGCCCAGCACCAGCAGCACCAGCGCCGGCAGGCCCAGCGCCAGGCCCACGCCGTCGAACTGGGCGAAGCGCTCCAGCCGCAGCGGGTCCTGTGGCAGACCCCAGCTGACCATCGCCATGGCGGCCAGGCAGTACGGCACGATCTGCCAGAACGCCCAGTGCCAGCCCACCTGCTCGACCCAGAACGCGGCCAGCGGCGTGCCCATGCTCGGGCCGAACGTCGCCGTCAGCGCATAGCCGGCCAGGCCATACAGCTTGATGCCCGGCGGCAGGAAGCGCAGCGCCACGCTCATCAGCAGCGGCGGCAGCGCGCCACCGCAGAGACCCTGCAGCGCGCGCAGCAGCAGGAAAGTCTGCAGGTTCGGGGCAAGCGGGCACAGCACACCCAGCACCATGAAGCCACCGATCATCGCCAGCGCGAAACGGCGCAGCGAGAAGGTGGCGGCGCACCACGGAGCGAAGGCCATCGCGCTGACCGACATCGCGCTGTACAGGGCAACAATCCAGCTGCCGTCATCGACGCTGAAACCCATCGCACCGCGGATGTCGGCCAGGGCGACCTTGGTGATGTTCTCGTTGAAGCCCGACACCAGCACCGCCAGCAGCACGCCACACAAGCCGACCAGGACGCGGCGGTCGAGTCCGGGGGCGGCGGCGGGACGGGGCGCTGCGGTGGCCGGAACAGCAGCGGCCGGCGTACTCATCGCCGGGCACCGATCCGTGCAGTACACGGCATGTTGGGGGTCATTGGAATGCGCTCAGTGAAACTCCGGGGAGCGCAGTCTAGGGAGCCGTTACCTTGCGAAAAATGGCGTGACCGGCATCCCAGGCGTGCGTCCGGCGCACGCCTTCCGCCGATCAGTGGCGAGCCGCCTCGACCGAATCGCACATGCTCTTGATCGCCCGCCGCAGCCACTGGTGGGCGGGATCGTTGTCCATCCGCGGGTGCCAGGCCTGCACCAGCGCCACGGTGCGCACCGGTACTGGCAACGGGAACATGCGCAGCGGCAGGCCCATATGGGCGATGCGATCGAGCATCACGCTCGGCATCTGCGGCAGCACAAGATCCGAATCGGCAGCGGCGAAGATCGCGCCATGGAAGGTGGGAATCACCACCGCCACCCGCCGCTGCAGGCCCAGCGCTGCCAGTTCCTCGTCGATCGGTCCGTGCGCCAAGCCGCGCCGGGACACCGCGATGTGGTCGCAGGCGGCGAAACGTTCGGCACTGATATCACCATCGAACAAGGGATGGTCGGCGCGCGCCGCACCCAGCAGCGAGGTGGTGAACAGGTGCTGCACCTTGGTTTCCGGGCTGTGCTTGCCGGCGGTGCTGATGTACAGGTCGATCCGCCCCTGCACCATCGCATCGTCATCGGTATCGCCCTCGGGTACGAAGCGCAGCATGCAGCCAGGTGCCTGCTGGCGGAACACCTCGCGCAGCCGCCCTCCATAGCTGCCGATGAACACGTCGTTGGCGCGCACGCTGAAGGTCCGCTCCAGGGTTGCCATGTCCACTTCACGGCCGGCATTGAACACGCGGTGCGCCTGCTCGATGACATCACGGACCTGCTCGCGCAGTTCCAGTGCGCGCGGGGTGGGAGCCAGCCCACGGCCGGCGCGCACCAATACCGGGTCGCCAAGCGCGGTCCGGATCCGGCCCAGGGTACGGCTCATCGCCGGCGCGCTCAGGTTCATCCGCCGCGCGGCGGCGGCCACGCTGCATTCGTCGATCAGCACGTCCAGTGCCAACAACAGGTTCAGGTCCGGCAGGGGCATGACAGTCTCCAGTAAACCAGATGACTCTACGACACTCGCCACTGGCATGAAGTGCGTTTGACGCATTCATTGACTGCCGCGCACGGCATGGGTGCGCGCGGTGACATCGGCGACCATCCCTGGCCTGCAAAGGAGACATCCATGTTCACTACCCTGCTGGTCGCCCTCGACGGTGGCCCCCAGCACGCACGCGTGCTGGACCTGGCCGCCGCCATTGCCGGCCCCCGCAGCCGCCTGCACCTGCTGTGCGTGCTCGACCCCGAGTACGCGCTGGCCGCCGACGCCAGCGACGCCGATCGCGTCGAGTACCCCGAAGCCGCGCGCCAGCGCTCGCGGGCGGAAGCGATACTTGCCGAGGCACTGGCCGAGCTGCGCGAACGCGGCGTCGATGCCATCGCCCAGATTCCTTCAGGTGACCCCGGCGAAGTGATCAGCGACCAGGCCCGGCGCCTGAAATGCGACCTGATCGTGATCGGCCACCGCCATCTGTCCCGCCTGGAACGCCTGTTCGAACCCTCGATAGGGCAATGGACCATCGACCACGCGCCCTGTCCCGTACTGGTGGAAACCCGCGACCCACAGCCCTAGCAACCATGGCCTCCCGTTCCCCATTGTTTCCCACCCGCGTCAACTACCGCGCCTTCGGCCGCCAGTTCGGCCGTGGCGAACAGGCACTGCTGGCGGCGATACGCCAGCTGCACGATCCTGATCAACAGGCCGATGGACTCGCCCAGCTGAGCAGCCTCGGTATTGATCCCGAAGGCTGCGACGCGTTCGTCGGCCTGCTGCCGCTGCTGGCCACGCCCACCGCCTCGATCGACCTGTTGCCCGCCGGCTCACCGTTCATCGCGGCCAGCGAACTGGACCTGCTGGTCTGCCTGCTGCGCATCGCCCAGTGGCGGCATGCACGCCCGCGCGAAGATGACACGCTGGCACCGTTGCGCCAGCAACTGGCGCGCTGTGCGCTGGCCGTGCAGACGGCAAACCTGCCGTTGCGGCAACGCTCGTTGTCACCGGTCGGGCTGAGGCTGCTCGACCCGGCCGGCTGGCAGCGGCAACGCTGACCCAGCGCAGGGATGCGGATCCACGACATTCAGCAGTCGATCGTGCCATGTGCGCTGCCTTCGTCATCAAGCACATGCGCATGCAGGACCACCCGGTTGCGGCCGGCACGCTTGGCGGCATACAGGCCGGCGTCAGCATCGGCCAGCAGCTGATCAGCGCTGGCCAGCGCCGGCGGATGCAGGTAGCCCACACCAACGCTGATGCTGACCCGTCCCTCCGGCAACGGAAGCACTTCCACCGCCTCGCGCAGGCGTTCGGCCAGTGCCAGCACACCGGACAGCGGGCTTGCCGGCACGATCACCGCGAACTCTTCACCGCCATAACGGGCAACACTGTCGCCGCCGCGACCGGCAATGGCCTTCAACACCGCGGCCACGGCCTGCAGGCAGCGATCCCCGGCGGGATGGCCGTGCTGGTCGTTGAACGCCTTGAAGTGATCGATGTCCACCAGCAGCAGGCCCAGCTCGCTGCCACTACGCCGCGCACGGTTCCACTCGGCCAGCAGCAGTGCATCGAACTCGCGGCGGTTGGCCACGCCGGTGAGGCCGTCCTGCCGCGCCAGCTGGTCCAGGCCCGCCTGCCGCTCCATCAGGTCGGTCTGCAGCAGGATGCTGCGCAGGCCGAAGCCCAGCGTCGCCACCACGAACCCGCTGACCGCCAACGGCCGCGCGTGATCGACCACCAGCGTGCCGACCACCAGCAGCAGCAGCGGCAGGATCATCGGGCCAGCCGCCTGCACCGTGCGCGCCAGCCGCGGGTGAGGCACGGCGCCCGGCAGCGGTGCCCGGCTCAGCGCCAGCAACGCCAGCAGCAGGAACGGCAGGTCGATCAGCAGGTCGTTGTAGGCACCGAAGGAATCTTCCGAGGTGTAATGGTTGATGTAATAGGCCACCAGCAGGTAGGCCAGCGCATACAACGCCAGCGCGCGGAAGAAGCTGCGCCGCTCGGGCACGTCGCCGGCCAGCCAGCGCACCACCGCGAAGCCGGCGATGCACAGGTTCTGGATATCGAACATGCGCTGCATGCTGACCAGCGCCAAAGGATCGATCTCGACCCGGTCGGCGAACGACTGCGTATGTACGAAGAACATTACGCCCAGCAGTGCCGCCATCGCTGCATCGATCAGGCTGATGCTCAGCCGCTCGCGTCGTGCACGGGCCAGGATGAACACCATCGGCACGCCATACAGCACGTACAGGAACAGGCTGGCCTGCGGGGTGATGTCGGCACGGCCAGCACCCAGTGCGTCGAACATGTTGATGGCCATGCCACCGGCCCACAGCAGCAGCGCCAGTGCGGTTGCACGCCAGCCCAGTGCTGCGCGGTCGCGACGGGCCCGCCACAGGCAGGCGGCAGCCGCCAACAGGGGCGCGCCGGTCAGGAACACGAACGAGCCGGCACCCGCCCCTTCCGGCCACAGGGCCAGCACCAGGCCATGGCACAGCACATACAGCAGCGCCAGCACTACCGGCATGCATCCCCCGATCCGCAAGGCCGTATGGACGCACGATAGTCCTGCCCGCGCCACAGCGGCGTGATCCACTGCGGCAAGACGACACTCCACGTGCACCGCCATGGTAGTGCCGGCCGCTGGCCGGCAGTCCCAGGGAGTCACAGGGCTGCAGGTTGCCGGCCAGCGGCCGGCACTACCGGAAAGCCGTCAGCCGTGGAGGGCGCGGGCGTGGTGGGCGATGTGCTCGCCGATGAAACTGGCGATGAAGTAGTAGCTGTGGTCGTAGCCCGGCTGCAGGCGCAGGGTCAGCGGATGGCCGGCGGCATCACAGGCCTGCTGCAGGCGCTGCGGTTGCAGCTGGGTCTGAAGGAATTCGTCCGCCTCACCCTGGTCGACCAGCAGCGGCAGGCGCTCGCTGGCCACTGCGATCAGCTCGCAGGCATCCCACTGCGCCCAGTCGGCCGGGTTGTCCCCCAGGTAGGCATGGAACGCCTTCTGCCCCCACGGCACGTGGCTGGGTGCAACGATCGGCGAGAACGCCGACACGCTGCGGTAGCACCCCGGGTTGCGCAGCGCGATCACCAGCGCACCGTGGCCGCCCATCGAATGGCCACTGATCGCACGTGCATCGGTCACCGCGACGTTGGCTTCGATCAGCGTCGGCAGCTCCTGTGCCACGTAGTCGTGCATGCGGTAGTGCTTCGCCCACGGCACACGGCTGGCGTTGAGGTAGAACCCTGCCCCCTTGCCGATGTCATAGCCTTCGGCGTCGGCCACGCCATCGCCGCGCGGGCTGGTATCAGGCGCGACGATGATCACGCCGTGCTCGGCCGCATAGCGCTGCGCACCGGCTTTGGTGATGAAATTCTGCTCGGTGCAGGTCAGCCCGCTCAGCCAGTACAGCACCGGCAGCTTGCGAGTCTCCGCCTGCGGCGGCAGGTACACGGCGAACTGCATGTCGCAGCCCAGCGTGGCCGAATGATGGCGGTAGACGTCCTGCCAGCCGCCGAAACAGGCGCGGTGTTCAATGCGTTCCATGGTGCTCTCCTGCGCGGCGCGTGAGCGCACGCGTGCTTCTGGTAGATGCCGACCTTGGTCGGCTTATCCACGCGCGGCGTGGATGCCTTTGTTGATCAGTTCATCCAGCTGCGCCAGCAGGCGCAGCAACGATTCGACGCCAGGCTGGCCATCAAGATTGCGATAGGCAGCCGCGGCCACATCGCTGCGCGGCGGCCACTGCCCGGCCGCGCGCGCCTCGTAAAGGCGTGGCAGGAATACCTGCGCAAGCCACTGCTCGAACGGCATGCCATCGTCGCTGCCGAAGGCCGAGGTCACCACACGCGGTGGCCACACCTCCCCCACTACCCAGCCCAGCGCACGCAACGCCTGCTCGATCGGGGCCACCAGGGCCGCGCGCGGGTCTTCCGCACGCGGCCGGTGCAGGGCATCCAGCCAGCCCATGACGCGGCTCAGTAGTGGACCACCGAACGGATCGACTTGCCTTCATGCATCAGGTCGAAGGCTTCGTTGATCTTGTCCAGGTCCATGGTATGGGTGACGAACGGGGCCAGTTCGATATCTCCCTTCATCGCGTCTTCCACCATGCCCGGCAGCTGGCTGCGGCCCTTCACACCACCGAAAGCAGTACCCATCCACTTGCGGCCGGTCACCAGCTGGAACGGACGGGTGGAGATCTCCTGGCCCGAACCGGCCACACCGATCACCACGCTCTGGCCCCAGCCACGATGCGCGCATTCCAGCGCCGCGCGCATCACGTTGACGTTGCCGATGCACTCGAAGCTGTGGTCCACGCCCCAGGTGGTCATTTCAACGATGACCTGCTGGATCGGCTTGTCGAAGTCTTTCGGGTTGATGCAGTCGGTGGCACCGAATTCGCGGGCCAGCTCGAACTTGGACGGGTTGGTGTCCACCGCGATGATGCGGCCGGCCTTGGCCTGGCGCGCGCCCTGGATCACTGCAAGGCCGATGCCACCGAGGCCGAACACCGCCACGCTGTCGCCTTCCTGCACCTTGGCGGTGTTGTGCACCGCGCCGATGCCGGTGGTGACGCCGCAGCCGAGCAGGCAGACATGCTCCGGGTTCGCTTCCGGGTTGATCTTCGCCAGCGACACCTCGGCAACGACGGTGTATTCGCTGAAGGTCGAGCAGCCCATGTAGTGGTAGATCGGCTCGCCGTTGTAGCTGAAGCGGCTGGTGCCGTCCGGCATCACGCCCTTGCCCTGGGTGGCACGCACCGAGACGCACAGGTTGGTCTTGCCGCTCTTGCAGAACAGGCATTCGCCGCACTCGGCGGTATACAGCGGAATCACGTGGTCGCCGGGCTTGACGCTGGTCACGCCCTCGCCCACTTCCACCACGATGCCGGCGCCCTCATGGCCCAGCACCACCGGGAACAGGCCTTCCGGATCATCCCCGGACAGGGTGAACGCATCGGTGTGGCAGACACCGGTGTGGGTGATCCTGACCAGCACTTCGCCTGCCTTCGGCGGGGCGACGTCGATCTCGACGATCTGCAGCGGCTGGCCGGGACCAAAGGCGACGGCGGCACGGGACTTCATGGTGGACTCTCCAGACATAAGGAAAACGGGATGCACGGCGCGGTGATGCGCCATCGCTTACTTCAGGTACGAGCGGATCAATGCGCTCATGTCGCGCACGCGTTCGGCGCGCTGTTCATCGGAGGCCGCAGGTTGGCCGAACTCCTCGCGCAGATGGGCCTCCATCACCTCGGACATCAGGCCGTTGACCGCACCACGGATGGCGGCGATCTGCTGCAGCACCGGCCCGCAATCGGCGCCGGCTTCCAGTGCGCGGTCCAGCGCATCGCACTGGCCGCGGATGCGGCGCACGCGGGCCAGGACCTTCTTCTTCTCTTCGGGGGAGTGCGGCATGGCGAACTCGCTCGGAACTATACTGGGGGATAGTATACACAGGCGAGCGATTGAGGCCATATCGTGCTGGCGGAGCATGCTCCAGGGATAGATCAGCCCGTAAATATGAATGAATAATAAATAGATTCAATTGTTACTTTTTCATGACGTAGGGTGCCGTGTTCGCCTCTGCGTTTATCCCTGAGTCACATTGGCGTGGCCAGGGAGAAATCATGTACCGACCGTTGTTCGCCCGCAGTCGCTTGTCTGTCGCGCTGGGTTCGGCATTGGTGCTGGTGGCCGCCGCACCGGCCATGGCACAGCAGGCCGCCACGCAGGAAGAGAAGGCCGAGCCCGCCAGCAGCACCAAGACCCCCGTACAACTGGACCGGATCACGGTCACCGGTTCTCGCATCTACCGCGCAGGCTTCGACACGCTGGAACCGGCCGCGGTAGTCAGCCGCGAATCGATCGAGAACTATGGCGATACCAACCTCATCGATGCGGTAACCCGGATTCCCGGCGTCAGCGCGGGCGTCAGTTCGCGGGGCGACCAGGCCGGCTTCGGTGCCGGCGTCAACTTCGCCAGCAAATTCGGCCTGGGCAGTAATCGCCTGCTGACCCTGGTCAACGGGCGCCGCTTCGTGACCTCCACCCCGCCCACCATCTTTGGTGCCGGCGGCGGCTCTGGCATCCAGGTCGACATGAACGCCATCCCCAGCGTCATGGTGCAACGCATTGAAAGCCTGAGCGTGGGCGGTGCCCCCACCTATGGCTCGGATGCGATCTCCGGCGTCAACAACATCATCCTGCGCGACAAGTTCGATGGCGCCGAAGTCGAGCTGGGCTACGGTAGAACCAGCAAGAACGACAACGAGCGCTACTCCTGGTCGGCCATCTTCGGTACCGACTTCGCTGATGGGCGCGGCCACATCGTGGTGGCCGCCGAACTGGACAACGCCGACGGTGTGAACGCGCTGCAACGTGATTTCTACCGCCAGGGCTACAGCCTGCAGGCCAATCCCACGGTGGCCAATGCCACTTCCCAGCCCCTGCGCCGTCCGACCAATGATGGCCGCATCGACGGCAGCATTCCGTTCAACACCGGGCCCCGCGATGGCATCCCCGACCAGGTCTGGATCCGCAACCGGCGCATTGCCAGCATGACCTTCGGTGGCCTGGTGATGCCGGCCACCGGCAGCTACACGCGCAACGGCCTGGGTGACATCCTTGGCTTCGGCCCGAACAAAGACAAACTGTGGCAGTTCAACAATGAGGGCAAGCTGGTCGAGTTCAACCCCGGCACCAGCTACGTGGGCGGCAATGCCTCCGGCGGTGACGGCCTGAACCTGTTCGAGACGGTGCCGTTGATCGCCGACCTCGAACGACGCTCGGTGTTCTCCACCGGCAGCTTCGACTTCACCGACAACGTGCGCGGCTTCTTCGAGCTTTCGCGATACGAAGCGACCGCCCGCGAAACCCTGGACCAGAACGTCTACAACGCGGTGTCCTTCGGCAATGCGCGCCTGGACGGTGGCGGTACCGCCAGCGGCGCGCTGACCTTCAGTGCCAGCAATCCGTTCCTCAGTGCGGAAACCCGCAAGATCCTCGCCGACAACGGCATCACCTCGTTCCGCCTGTCGCGTTCTTCGCGCGACCTGTCGATGAACAACGCCAGCACCGAAACCCGCCTGACCCGTGCGGTGCTTGGCCTGAGTGGTGCGTTCGAGGTTGGGAAACGCAACTTCAACTGGGAAGCCAGCGTCACCCACGGCCGTGGTGACTTCGACTACCTCGGCACCGGCCTGATCCAGCAGAACTTCATCAATGCGATCAACGTGACCACCGATGCCAGCGGCCGCATCATCTGCGATGCCACGAGCCCGGGTACTACGGCCGATGCGAACTGCCGCCCGCTGAACCTGTTCGGCGAGAACCAGGCGTCGCGCGAAGCCTTGGACTATGTCTCCACCCGGACCGTGGCCAAGGCGCAGACTCGCCAGACCGTCATCAATGCATCGGTATCCGGCGGCCTGTTCGATCTTCCCGGCGGCGAGCTGTCCGCGGCGGCCGGCTTCGAACACCGCCGCGAAGAAGGCTCCTTCACCCCCAGCGAGTACCAGCGCCTGGGCCAGGGCCGCTCGGTGCCGACCCAGGCGGCGGAAGGCAAATACCACACCAACGAAGTGTTCGCTGAAGTGCTGGCACCGCTGTTCAATCCCGACTGGGATATCCCGGGTCTGCATCGCCTGGACCTGACCGCCAAGTTCCGCCGCGTCGACAACTCCGTAGCCGGCGCGTTCAATGCGTTCACCTACGGCATCCAGTACGAACCGATCGCTGGCCTGCAGCTGCGCGGCAACAAGACCCAGTCACTGCGCGCGCCCTCCATCGCCGAGCTCTACACCACCCAGCAGCCGGCCTACTACAACATCCCGGAAGTGTGCTCGCTGGACAATATCAGCGGCGGCTCCAATCCGGCGGTGCGTCGCCGCAACTGCCAGGCATTCTTCGCCGCTTACCCGGGCGCCGATCCGAATACCTTCCGCCAGCAACCGACCAATACGCTGGGCTCGACCAACGGCAGCACCCGCCTGCAGAACGAAACGGCGAAGTCGTGGACGGCCGGCATCGTGTTCGCGCCGGAATGGATCCCGGGCCTGCGCGTCGCCGCCGACTGGTATGACATCAAGATCAACAACGTGATCACCTCGCTGAGCGCCAACGACATCATCACCGGTTGCTTCGACAACGCCGACTTCAATGCCGCCAACGTGCCCAATGCCAACCGCTTCTGCGGCCTGGTGACGCGTGATCCGAACACCGGCGTGGCTACCAGCATCAAGACCGAGTATGGCAACGGCCCGGTGCTGATGTTCCGTGGCTGGACCGCCGAAGTCGGCTACCGTTGGGACCTGTCGCGCTTCGGCGTGCTGGACCTGGACTTCTACGGCTACATGCCGAAGAACCGTGGCCAGGCCGCGAACCGGGACGTGCCGTTCGTCGAACAGGCGGGCAGCTTCAACGAGCCCAAGCGCCAGTTCCGCTGGACCGCACAGCACCGCATCGGCAACTGGAACTACGGCGTGGCCTCCAACTACACCAGCCGCGCCCAGTACACCATGACCGATACCCCGGAAAGTCGTCAGTACTTCTATCGAGACAGCTGGACCACCTGGGACGCCAACGTCACCTACCGCATCACCGATGCCGCTCGCGTGACGTTGTCGGTGATCAACGTAGGCGACGACATCGGGCCGTTCCCGTATGTGCTGGATTCACTGGGCCGTCGCTACATGGCCAGCCTGCGCTACAACTTCAAGTAGGCCAGGCGCAGCGGTTCCACAGGCGGGGCCCGGTTTCCGGGCCCCGCTCAATCGAACAATCCCTCACCCGCCAACCGGGTCAGTTCATCCACCACGTAGCGCACCTTCGGCCGCAGGTGACGCGTCGGTGGCCACAGCGCATGGATGTCGATGTGCCGCTGCATGTGCTCGTCCAGCACCGATTGCAGTGCACCGGATTCCAGGTGGCGACGCACCAGTGAAACAGGCATCTGGCAGATACCGAGCCCGGCGATGGCCGCTTCGATCACCGCGTCGCCGTCATTGAGTTGATACGGCGCACTGGGGATGAACGTTCCCTCGTCCTCCTCGCTGCCGATCCGCCACCAGACCGGCTGGCCATGGCGGAAGCCGACGATGCTGCGGTGCTGCGCCAGTTCCTCCACCGTGCGCGGCACGCCATGTGCCTGCAGGTACGCCGGCGATGCACACGTGACCAGGCGCTGGCGACCCAGCCGGCGCGCGACCAGATGCTCGGCATGGTGCAGCCCACCAAACCGGATCAGCAGGTCGATGCCCTCTTCGACCGGATCTACAAAGTGATCGGTGAAGGTCAACGTCAACTGCAGGTCCGGGTACTGCCGGCACAACCGCAGCAGCACCGGCAGCACCACCAGCCGCCCGAACGAGGACGGCATGTCGATGCGCAGCCGCCCGCTGGGCAGGCCGGCCGAACCCAGGCAGGCCTCGGCCGCGGAGATCTCTTCCAGCGCCGCCGCACACGACGCGTAGTACGCCTCGCCATCGGTGGTCAGTGCGATGCGCCGCGTAGTGCGGTGGAACAGGCGCACCCCCAACCGTGTTTCCAGCCGGGCGATGGCCTTGCCCACGGCCGAGCGCGAGATGCCCAATGCATCGGCGGCCTCGGTGAAGCTGCCCGAGCGTGCGGTAGTGACGAACGTCACCAAGCCATTCAAGGATTCCAGCGGCAGCATCTCTTACACCCCCCCATTGGGGACAAATAGTCCCGCACCAAGGGAGATCGAAGCGCTTTATGCGCCCGCATGTCAACTCCATCCTGTGTGCATCGCGCCTGTGGCGCCTCTCCCCCGCACCGAGATGACCGACATGACCGCCGCCCTCTTCCACCCCTACGACCTCGCTGGAGCCGCCCTGCGCAACCGCATCGCGATGGCGCCGATGACCCGCGCCCGCAATCCCGGCTCGATCGCCAACGCGCTCACCGCGCAGTACTACCGGCAGCGCGCCAGCGCCGGCCTGATCATCAGCGAAGGCACGCCGGTCTCGCCGCAAGGCCAGGGCTACATCGACGTGCCGGGCATCTGGTCAGCCGAACAGGTGGCCGGCTGGAAGCTGGTCACCGAGGCGGTGCATGCCGCCCAAGGCACGATCTTCGCCCAGCTCTGGCATGTGGGCCGCATGTCGCATTCCTCGCTGCAGCCCAATGGCGGCCAACCGGTAAGTGCGGGTACGCGCACGGTGGCCAGCGCGCCGAAGAACACCTCATTCGTGTATCTGGACGATGGCAGCCGAGGCCATGCTGATCCCACTCCGGCACGTGCACTGGCCACTGAAGAGATCCCGGGCATCATTGCCGACTTCGCACGGGGCGCCGACAACGCCATCGCCGCCGGCTTCGATGGCATCGAGCTGCATGCGGCCAACGGCTACCTGTTCGAACAGTTCCTCAACCCGCTCATCAACGAACGCGAGGACCGCTACGGCGGCTCGCTGCCCAACCGCACGCGATTGATCCTGGAGACCGTCGACGCGATGGCCCAGCGCATCGGCGCCCACCGCATCGGCGTGCGCCTGGCGCCGAACAACCTCACCTTCGACATGCCGTACTACCCCGACAACGAGGCCACCTATCTGTATCTGGCCGAGGAACTGGGCAAGCGCGGGCTGGCCTATGTGCATCTCAACGACAACCTGCAGGCAGGGCAGTCGGTGCTGGGCGAAGCGTTCCTGCAGCAGTTCAAGCAGGCCTACGGTGGCACCGTGATCCTGGCCGGTGGCATGACCCGCGAGCGCGCCCTGCAACTGGTCGAGGCCGGCACCATCGACCTGGCCGCGTTCGGCCAGCCGTTCATCGCCAATCCAGATCTGGTCGAGCGCCTGCAACGCGATGTTGCACTCGCCATACCCGATCGCGGCACCTATTACGGCGGCGGCGAAGCTGGCTATCTCGATTACCCGCGCGCACAGTAGATCCCCGCCATGCGTGGATGCGGCCGCACCCGCACAGCGCCGGTGCGCCGCATCGCACAGCGGGCGTACACTGCCCGCCCGGATTCACTGGATGCGCCCATGGATACGCCCACCGCATCATTCATCGTCAATCTCGACGTTCCCGATCTTGCAGTGGCTGAGGCCTTCTACATCGAAGCCTTCGGCCTGCAGATCGGCCGGCGCCTCGGCCCGGGCGCAGTGGAACTGCTCGGCGGACCAACGCCGCTGTACCTGCTGCAGAACGAGGCCGGCAGCGCCGCCACCGAGGACGGCGACGTGCGCGATTACGAGCGCCATTGGACGCCGCTGCACCTGGACTGGGTGGTGAATGAAATCGAAGCGGCGTTGGCACGTGCGGTTGCGGCCGGGGCAACACTCGAGCAGCCGCTGCGCGAACATCGCTGGGGTCGCATCGCCGTGCTGGCCGATCCTTTCGGCCACGGTTTCTGCCTGATCCAGTTCAGTGGCGAAGGCTACGACGCGTTGCTCGAATGACCAGCGCGTGGTTCACCACGGCAACGGCACTGCCTCGCCGTTGGCACGCTCGCCGTAGTACAGCGACGGCAGCAGGCGGGAAAGAAAACTGAACTCCGTGTAGCAGTGCTTGAGCAGGCCCAGGCCTACCGCATCGCTGGCATCGCGTTGCGGATCGGTGCTGTCCAGGCCGAGCACGAAACGGCTACGCAGCACGCAGCCGAACGGTGTATCGCGTGCCACATGCAACATCTGCCCGTCGCAGGGATCACCGTGCGCATCCAGACGCACGTGATCACCAAAACCGATGCGCGCGGCGATCACCGCCGACACATCTCCTGCTTCCTGCGCCGCCCGCAGGTGCTCGGGTGCGAGCAGCGTGCTCGGGTCATGGAACTTCAAACGCGCCGCCACCGGCGGGATGTCGGCGAGCGATTCCACGGCATGGATGCTGGCGCCGTGATAGCTGCGTCCGCGCTGCCAGGCCTCATCCCAGCCGCGATGTTCGACATGATCGACTGGATGCCACCAGCGGATGTGCTGGGTGGTCTCGAAGAAGGTGAACCACCAGTCCAGCATGCGGCCCTTGCAACCGTGCAGGTCAGTGCGCACCGCCACCAGCAAGGTGCCATCTTCCCGGCGCTGGATCCCGGTTTCCAGATGCATCGGTGCCGGGTCGAGCAGATCGTGGTGATCCAGCCAGGCGCGTGCGTTCACAGCGGTATCCATGAAGGTCTCCTACGGGGTTCGGATGCCCGACAATACGGAAACGTTCGTCGTTTCTCAATTACCCGGATGAGGTAAGATGGGCGCAATGAACAGCACCACCCTGCCCGAGCCCTCAACGCCGACCCGCCGCCGCGGCCGTCCTGCGCGGCCGGAAGCCGAAGTCCGCCACGCCGTGCTGCAGGCCACGCTGGAGCTGTTGCTGGCACAGGGTTACGAGGCCACCACCATCGAAGCGGTGGCGGCGCATGCCGGGGTGGCGAAGAAGACCGTGTACCGCCACGCCAGCAACCGCGAGGAACTGGTCGGGTTGGCGGTGCGCGAGTGGACCGACGGCTTCGCGCCGCAGCTGCAGCGCGATGCGCGCAATGCCCAAGAGGTCGTGCCGTTGCTGCAGGTCATCCTGCAGGCAGTGTGTGCACAGGCGCTTTCGCCGCAGGCGGTGCAGGTGTTCCGCCTGCTGGCGACGGACTTTCCCGGCAAGGAAGCGCTGCTGCAGGCCTACCTGGACAACGGCATCGAGCGCTGCCGGGCGCTGTTGGCCGACTGGCTGGCACGGCAGCAGCAGTGTGGGCTGCTGCGCGAGGGAGATGCCGCGTGCATGGCACGGCTGATCCTGGCGATGGCCGTGGCCGAGCCACTACGCGAACGCGTGATCGGTGTGGTGGCCGAGGATGCGCCGGTAGAGGTGCATCTGCGCGAGTGCATGGCGTTGTTGGCGCCGGTGTTGCAGGCGCCGTAGCGTGGCGCCATCCACGCATGGCGTGGATCTACTGGAGCAGACCAGCACTCACTCGCGCAGCATATCCACGAACGCACGCAGTGCACCGGGCATCTGCCGCTGCTTCGGGTAGTACAGCGCGAAGCCGGCGAACGGCTCGCTCCAGTCTTCCAGCACCGCCACCATCTGGCCCGATTCGATGTAGGGCCGCGCGGTGTCTTCCAGCACGTAAGCCAGGCCGATTCCATCGAGCACCGCGCCAACCACGGTGCCCTGCTCGCCCAGCGTCAGCCGTCCGGGCACGTCGATCTCCAGCGCCTGCCCACCGCGCTCGAACTGCCACTTGTACAGATGCCCGCTGGCGAAGCGGAAGCGGATGCATTCGTGTGCAGCGAGATCGCGCGGATGCTGTGGCGCGGGGTGACGCCGCAGATAGTCCGGCGAGCCGACAATCAGCCCGCGCAGCGGTGGCCCCATAGGCACTGCCACCATGTCCTCGGGCACGAACTCGTGCAGGCGCACGCCGGCGTCGTAGCCCTCGGCCACGATGTCGACCAGGCCGTCGTTCTCGGTCAGCTCCACCCGCACGTCGGGATGGGCGCGCAGGAAGCGCGCCAACCGCGGCCCCAGCTGGGTCGACACCGCCGCGCGGGTGGCGTTGATGCGCAGCAGGCCAGCCGGGACAGCACGGAACTGATTCATCTCCTCCAACGCATCGTGCACCTGCCCCAAGGCCGGCTGCAGGCGCTCCAGCAGGCGCTGCCCGGCCTCGGTCAGGGCCACGCTGCGGGTGGTGCGATGGAACAGGCCCACCCCCAACCGTTCTTCCAGCGCGCGGATCGCATAGCTCACCGCCGAGGTCGACAGCGCCAGCTCGGCGCCGGCACGGCGGAAGCTGCGGTGGCGGGCGACTGCGGCGAACGCAGCCAGGTGGGAGAGATTGTCAGCGGCCATGATTGTGCAGTTTCACTTGATGAATCATGCCGATATCCGGGCTTTCTGCCGCTGGGTACGGGGCGTATTGTAAAGCGCCTTTCGACAAACCCTGCCAAGGATTCCCCATGTCCCTCGCCCGTGGTTACGCCGCCCATTCACATACCGACCCGCTGATCCCGTACGAGTTCGAACGCCGCGCGGTCGGCCCGGACGATGTGCGTATCGAGATCCTCTACAGCGGCATCTGCCACTCCGACCTGCACCAGGCCCGCGACGACTGGGGTGGTTCGATCTACCCGATGGTGCCGGGCCACGAGATCATCGGCCGCGTGACCGAGGTCGGCAGCAACGTCACCCGCTTCAAGGTCGGCGACCATGCCGGCGTGGGCTGCATGGTCGATTCCTGCCGCCACTGCGATGCCTGCGAGCACGATCTGGAGCAGTACTGCGCCGAAGGCGCGACCTGGACCTACAACGGCCGTGAACGCGAAAGCGGCGCACCGACCTACGGTGGCTATTCCGACCACGTGGTGGTCGAACAGCGCTTCGTGGTGAAGGTGTCCGACAGCCTCGACCTGAAGGCGGCCGCGCCGCTGCTGTGCGCCGGCATCACCACCTGGTCGCCACTGCGCCACTGGAAGGTGGGGCCAGGCCAGAAGGTGGGCGTGATCGGCCTCGGTGGCCTCGGCCACATGGGCGTGAAGTTCGCCAAGGCGCTCGGCGCGCACGTGGTGATGATCACCACCACGCCGGAAAAGGGTGCCGATGCCAAGCGCCTGGGCGCCGACGAAGTGCTGGTCTCGCGCGATGCCGCACAGATGAAGGCACATGCGGGCAGCTTCGACTTCCTGCTCAACACCATCCCGGTCGGCCATGACACCAACCCGTACATGGGTCTGCTCAAGCGCGAGGCCACCATGTGCCTGGTCGGCGTGCTGACCGAACTGGACCCGCCGCTGACCGGTGGCAGCGTGATCTTCGGCCGCAAGCACCTGACCGGTTCTGCGATCGGCGGCATGGCCGAGACCCAGGAAATGATGGACTTCTGTGCCGAGCACGGCATCGTCAGCGATGTCGAGATGATCGACATCAAGAACGTCAATGAAGCCTGGGAGCGCATGGCGAAGAACGATGTGCGCTATCGCTTCGTGATCGACATGGCGACGATGAAGAACGCCGCCTGATCCAAGGCAGGTGTGAAAAAAGAAAAACCCCGGCAATGCCGGGGTTTTTCTTTTGGTAGTGCCGGCCGCTGGTCGGCAACCCCGCAAGGCGATCAATACGCGAACTCGCGGAACACCGGATCGACGTCGCCGTGCCAACGGCCATGGAACAGCGCCAGCTTGCGCTCGGCGGGGGTCAGGCCGGACTCGACAATTTCCTGCAACACGTCCAGGAACTTGCTCTCGTCCTGGCCGTCGGTATTGCGTGCGGCACGGCGCTTGAGGCCTTCCACGGAAATCTTCACCGCCTCGCGGGCCAGGTCACGCACGCTGCCATTGCGGAACGGCAGGTTCATCGCATGCTTCGGCACGCCGTCACGCAGCGCATGACGCTCGGCCAGGGTGAAGTCACGCACCAGATCCCAGGCGGCATCCAGGGCGGTGTCGTCGTACAGCAGGCCGACCCAGAATGCCGGCAGCGCACACAGGCGGCTCCACGGGCCACCATCGGCGCCGCGCATTTCCAGGTACTTCTTCAGGCGCACTTCCGGGAACGCGGTCGTGGTGTGGTCCGACCAGTCGCGCAGCGTCGGCAGCTGGCCTGGCAGCACCGGCAGCTTGCCCTGCATGAAGTCGCGGAAGCTCTGCCCGCTGGCATCGTGGTAGATGCCATCGCGGTAGGAGAAATACATCGGCACATCGAGCAGGTAGTCGACATAGCGCTCGTAACCGAAGCCGTCCTCGAACACGAAGTCGAGCATGCCGGTACGATCGGCATCGGTATCGGTCCAGATGTGCGAGCGGTAGCTGAGGTAGCCGTTCGGCCTGCCTTCGGTGAACGGCGAGTCGGCGAACAGTGCGGTGGCGATCGGCTGCAGCGCCAACGACACGCGGAACTTCTTCACCATGTCCGCTTCGCTGGCGTAATCCAGGTTCACCTGCACGGTGCAGGTGCGGGTCATCATGTCCAGGCCGAGCGAACCGACCTTGGGCATGTACGAGCGCATGATCTTGTAGCGGCCCTTGGGCATCCACGGCATTTCATCGCGCGTCCACTTCGGCTGGAAGCCCATGCCGAGGAAACCCAGCTGCAGTTCACCGGCCACCTGCGCCACTTCATTGAGGTGGGTGCCGGTTTCCACGCAGGTCTGATGGATGGTTTCCAGCGCCGCACCGGACAGCTCCAGCTGGCCCGCCGGCTCCAGGGTCACCGAGGCGCCATCACGCAGCAGGGCGATGGTGTTGCCGTTTTCCTGCACCGGCGTCCAGCCGAAGCGGACCAGGCCGTTGAGCAGTGCCTCGATGCCGCGCTCTCCATCGAAGGTCGGCGGACGCAGGTCATCCAGGCGGAACCCGAACTTCTCGTGCTCGGTACCGATGCGCCACTGCGAACGGGGCTTCTCGCCGGAGGCGATCTCCGCCACCAGTTGCGAGCGGTCGGTAATGGGCGTATCGGCGACGTGGCTGGGGCTCGACAAGGGGAGGACTCGCTGGACAGTGGCAGGGGATGTGGGGCTGAGGGCCTTGCATCGCAAGGGCGCACTATAGCGTGGCACTTCGTCGCGTCATGCGACGGTGACGGGTTTCAGCATCCTACCGACACCCTCTTGACCCTCGTACACTCAGGGCCATGAGCCGCCATTCACGACATCCCGAGCTGCACCGTGCCGATCGCGTCGGCTGGCTGCGGGCCGCCGTACTGGGCGCCAACGATGGCATCGTCTCGGTCGCCGGCCTGGTGGTCGGCGTGGCCGCCAGCGGCGCCTCGGCCAGCACGATCCTCGCCACCGGCGTGGCCGGCACCGTGGCCGGCGCGATGTCGATGGCCGCCGGCGAGTATGTGTCGGTACAGACCCAGGCCGATACCGAAAATGCCGATCTGGCGATGGAGAAGCGTGAGCTGCACGAAGACCCGCACAGCGAACTGGACGAACTGACCGCGATCTACCGCCATCGCGGGCTGGAGCCGGCACTGGCGCGGCAGGTGGCCGAACAGCTCACCGCCCACGATGCGCTGGGCGCCCACGCACGCGACGAGCTGGGCATCACCGAAGAACTGCGCGCACGCCCGCTGCAGGCGGCGATGGCCTCGGCCGGTGCCTTCACCTGCGGCGCCGCGCTGCCGGTGCTGACCGCGCTGCTGGCACCGGCCGACAAGGTGGCGATGATGACCACGGCCAGCACCCTGCTCGGCCTGTGCCTGACCGGCGCAATGGCCGCCCGGGCCGGCGGTGCTTCGCCTGCACGCGGTGCGATCCGGGTAATGTTCTGGGGCGCGCTGGCGATGGCCGCCGCTGCCGGTGTCGGCAGACTGCTGGGAGCCCACGTGTCATGACCACGATGCTGCCACCGGCCGTCGCCCTGCTGGCGGAGATGGCCAGCCTGGCCGGCTGCGACCGCGCCGAAGGCTATGCCTGCATCACTGCGCGCCGCGAACACGGCGCCAGTTCGGTGGAAATTCCACAGCCGCAGTTCGCAATCCTGCTGGAAGGCCGCAAGCAGGTACGCACCGCGCATCAGTCGCTGGATTTCGTGCCCGGCGACATCCTGCTGATCACCCAGCGCTGCCGCATCGATGTAGTCAACACGCCCGACCCGGGGACCGGCCGCTACCTCAGTGCCATCGTACCGCTGTGTGCCGAAGTACTGGCCGCGGCGCGCACGCTGTGGAGCGAAGCGCTGCCCAGCCCCGGCCCGATGATGGGGCGGTTGCCATTGACCGAGCATGGCGCGGTGCTGCGACAGTGGCGGCAATCGCTGCAGGACGGCCGTTACAGCGACGCACGGCTGGCCCTGGCCTCGCTGGTACTGACCCTGTGCCGGCAGGGCCATGGCAACCTGCTGCTGCCGCAGGTGCCGAGCCTGGGTGAACAGATCCGCGACCGCATCGCCGCCGAACCGGCCCGCGACTGGCAATCACGCGATGTGGAAGAGCAGTTCGCGCTGAGCGGCGCGACCCTGCGCCGTCGGCTGGCAGCCGAGCGCACCAGCCTGCGGCAGTTGTTGACCGAGGCGCGGCTGGCACATGGAATGACGTTGCTGTACACGACGGATCTGCCGCTGAAGACCGTGGCCGCACGCGCGGGCTACCGGTCTGCCGCCAGTTTCAGCAAGCGCTTCGCCGAGCAGTACGGGTTGGCCCCTACAGACATTTAAGGGTGTTCGGCAGGGCTGCGCCCTGCACCCGCAGAGGCAACGGCAACAGCCGAAGCAACAGCAACAGCGTGCATTCCGTGGGATGGCGGGGCACTGTGGGCTTGCGGGGACGCCGTAAACCCGTCCATGGGGGCTTGATCGCGGCATCCATGCCGCTCACACCCCGCAACCCCACAGTGCCCCGCCTTCGATAGATTCCGGCGGCTGTTGGTAGGTGTCGACCTTGGTCGACACATCTGTCAGATATCGAATGAAATTCTGGGGTCAGATCCGTTTTCCTACGGAAAACGGATCTGACCCCAAGAGCATTTCCAACAGATCGCGGAAAACTGTCGAAGGCGGGGTGGGTCCGGTTGCGGGGGCGTGAGCCGCATGGATGCGGCGACCGAGCTTACATGGACGCACTTGCAGCGTCCCCCGCAACCGGACCCACCCCGCCATCCCACGGATAGCCGCTGTTGCTGTTGCTGTTGCTGTTGCTGTTGCTTCGGCCTTTGCCTCTGCGGGTGCAGGGCGCAGCCCTGCAGACACCCCTTCCCTGAGCATTCCGCGTAGTGGTTTGAGCGCCGCGCGCACACCGGCCACGGCAGGCTATGCAGCAACGGAATTGCCCGTCATCCACCGAGAACCGCCATGACCCTGCGTCACCTGCCGCTGCACGGCGCCCTGCTGCTGGCCCTGTCGTGCCTGCCGCTGACCGCGCTGGCCGAAGCCACCTCGCCTGCCCCCACACAACAGGTGCCCGGCGTCTACCACCAGCGCGTCGGGGCGCTGCAGGTCACCGCCCTGTTCGATGGTGTGGTCGCACTGGGCCGGCAGGAAGTGGTGGACGTGCCGCCGACGCTGGTCAGCCGCCTGCTGGAAGGTCGCTATGTGCCGGAAGACAAGAAGGGGCTGCAGACCGCGATCAACGCTTTCCTTGTGCGTCAGGGCAATCACCTGACCCTGGTCGATACCGGTACCGCGCAGTGCTTCGGCCCCGGCCTGGGCCAGGTGCTGGGCAATCTGCGTGCTTCCGGCGTCGACCCGGCCGAGGTGGATGACGTGCTGCTGACCCATGCCCATCCGGATCACCTGTGTGGCGTACTCGACGCGCAGGGCAAGCCGGCCTACCCGAACGCCACGGTGTGGCTGTCCAAGGCCGATGCCGGTTACTGGCTCAACCCGGCCAGCGAGGCCAGTGCACCGCAAGGCATACGCTTCGCCTTCCCACTGGCACGCAACGCGATAGCGCCGTACCAGGCCAGCGGCCATCTGCGTACCTTCAGCCCCGGCGATGCCCTGCCCGGCGGTGCTGTGGCGATGGATACCCATGGCCATACCCCGGGCCATGTCTCCTACCGGTTCGACAGCCTGGGCCAGTCACTGCTGGTGTGGGGTGATGTGCTGCACTTCCACGCGGTGCAGTTCGCGCACCCGGAGGCCGCGTTCGAGGCCGATTCGGACCGCAAGGCGGCCATCGCCAGTCGCCGCAGCCTGCTGCAGCAGGCCACCACCAACCGCTGGTGGGTGGCAGGTGCGCACCTGCCGTTCCCCGGCCTGGGCCATGTGCGCAGCGAGGGCCAGGCCTATGCCTGGGTGCCGGCGGAGTATTCGCCGCTGAAATGAACCTTGCAGAGCCGAGCTCATGCTCGGTTCTTCGGGGTCTCGCTGCGCTGCGCGCGGCAGCCGAGCATGGGCTCGGCTCTACAGGAATGCCGCCGGGCGTCGCCCGGCGCACCTTGTTCTTATTCCAGCCCCAGCCAGCCGCCGATGATGCCGCGGGCTTCGTCCACACCGGTGCGGGCGGCGCCGGAGAACACCTGCACGCTGACCGTATCCCCGAAGGAGGAGTGCAGTTCCTTGCGCACCTTCTGCAGGGTCTGCATCTGCTGGCTGCGGCTCAGCTTGTCGGCCTTGGTCAGCAACGCATGCGCCGGCAGGCCACGCTGCACGGCATAGGCCAGCATCTGCCGGTCGTAGTCCTTCAGCGGGTGGCGGATATCCATCACCACCACCAGCCCCCTCAGCGCATTGCGGGTGCGGAAGTAGCGGTCGATGAAGGCCTGCCAGTGCGCCTGCAGGTCCAGCGGCACCTTGGCGTAGCCGTAACCGGGCAGATCGACCAGATGGGCTTCCGGGGTCACCTGGAAGAACACCAGCTGCTGGGTGCGGCCGGGGGTCTTGGAGACCCGGGCCAGGCTGTTCTGGCGGGTCAATGCGTTGAGAGCACTGGACTTGCCGGCGTTGGAGCGGCCCGCAAAGGCCACTTCGGCCCCCTCATCGGGCGGCAGCTGCCCCATGTTGTGGGCAGAGAGGTGGTATTGGGCGCGTTCGATGAGCAATGACATGCGCATAGGATCGCATGTTGCGGCGCCGCGCGCCCGGCCCGGGGCCTTCCAGCGGGAAAATGCTGCACTGCTGCGTTGACCGTGCGCGGAAACGGCGTTGATAATCCGGGCGATGCCGTGGCTGCCGCCCGGCCCGGTCCATACGGAGCTTTAGCATGCGCCACGCTCGCGTTCTTGCCGTATCCGCCCTTGCCACTGCC
Source organism: Stenotrophomonas sp. GW821-FHT09E08 (assembly GCF_059416125.1). Lineage (NCBI taxonomy): Bacteria > Pseudomonadati > Pseudomonadota > Gammaproteobacteria > Lysobacterales > Lysobacteraceae > Stenotrophomonas > Stenotrophomonas sp. GW821-FHT09E08. The sequence continues at coordinate 205,801 of NZ_JBWKOO010000006.1, read as the reverse complement.
GTAGTCGTTGCCGCCGCTGCGTTCGCGCAGACCACGTTGACCCCGCTGCCCGACAACGGGCCGATCAACACCGCCTCGCTGGAGGTGGATTTCAGCAAGACCCACTGGGGCGATGCCAAGGCAGGCCAGACCAAGGCCTCGGCCTGCGCGGCCTGCCATGGCGCCGACGGCAACTCCACGGTGGAGATGTACCCGTCCATCGCCGGCCAGAGCGAACGCTACGTGGCCCAGCAGATGGCCCTGATCGCCAACGGCCAGCGCAGTTCCGGTGCGGCGGTGGCGATGGTGCCGTTCGTGCAGAACCTCACCCCGCAGGACATGCGCGATATCGGCGCGTTCTTCGCCACGCAGAAAGCCACCGCCGGCATCGCCGACGACACGGCGGTCACCGAAGGCCCCTACAAGGGCATGAAGTTCTATGAGATCGGCCAGCAGCTGTACCGCGGCGGCGACGCCAAGCGTGGCCTGCCGGCCTGCATGGCCTGCCACGGCCCCAGCGGCGCCGGCAATCCGGGCCCGGCCTACCCGCATATCGGTGGTCAGCACGCCAGCTACGTCGCGCGGCGCCTGCAGGAATACCAGGCCGGGCAGACCCACGAGACCGACAAGGCGCACTTCCAGATCATGGCTGCGGTCGCGCAGAAGCTGAGCGAGCAGGAGGTGCAGGCGTTGTCGAGCTACCTGCAGGGCCTGCACAACAAGGCCGATGACGTGGCTGCCGCGCCTGTGCCGGCACAACCGGCCGCCGCCCCCTGACCACCATTGGCCGGCCCGGGCCGCCACCACGGCCCGCGCCTGCGGTATGTTTCCTTCACGCCGGCGACTGCGCCGGCGTTGCTTTTTTCAACGGAGATGCGTGTCGATGAGGTTGATTTCCCGCCTGCTGTTGTCCCTGCTGGTCCTGCTGCCGCTGGCCGCCAGCGCCGCCACCCCTGCCAACGCGCCGCTGGTGGAAGGCAAAGACTACGAACGCATCGCCCAGCCGGGCCCGTTCCAGCCGCTGGCCGGCAAGATCGAGGTGGTCGAAGTCTTTGGCTACACCTGCCCACACTGCGCCCATTTCGAGCCGCAGCTGGAAGCCTGGGCGGCCAAGCTGCCGGCCGACGTGCGCTTCACCCCGGTCCCGGCCGCATTCGGTGGCGCCTGGGATGCCTGGGCCCTGGCCTACTACGCCGCCGACCAGGTAGGCGTGGCCAAGCGCAGCCACGCGGCCGTGTTCAAGGCCCTGCATCAGGATGGCTCGCTGCCGATGCAGAACGTCTCGGCCGATGAGCTCGCCAACTTCTACAAGGCCTATGGCGTGACCCCGGACCGCTACATCCAGGCCCTGCGTAGCGATGCGGTGCAGAAGAAGGTCGACGCGGCCCGCGCCTTCGCCCAGCGCACCAAGATTCCGGGCACCCCGGCGATCATCATCAACGGCCAGTACCTTGTGCGTGGCAACAGTTTCGACGACCAGCTGCGCATCGCCTCGGCGCTGATCGCCCAGGCCCGCGCCGCCCGCGGCCGCTGAACCAATACACACCATCGACACGGCGCTGTCGCCGCCGCATGTCATCATTTCCCTCTGGCCGGCACTGGTTGCCGGCCCCACCTATCCAGATGCTGGAGACGTTTCCATGAAGATCCGTTACGCCCTCGCACTCGCAGCGCTGCTGCCGATCCTGGCCGCCTGCAAGGCCGACGATGGCAGCACCAACACCACCGCCGCCCCGGCTGAGCCGACCGCCGCTCCGGCCACCACCGAGCCGGCAGCACCGGCCGCTGGCAGCGAAGGCGCCGCCCCGGCCGCTGAAGGCGACAAGGCCCCGGCTGAAGCCGCACCGGCCGCGGCACCGGCCCCGACCACCGCCGCACTGACCGGCCCGGCCCCGGTGGAAGGCGCCGACTACCAGGTGATCCCGAACGGCCAGCCGTTCCAGCCGGCCGCCGGCAAGATCGAAGTGACCGAGATCTTCGGCTATGTCTGCCCGGCCTGCGCAGCGTTCCAGCCGCTGGTCGGCCCGTGGAAGGCCGGCCTGCCGAGCGATGTGAACTTCGTCTACGTGCCGGCCATGTTCGGCGGCACCTGGGATGACTACGCCCGTGCCTTCTACGCCGCGCAGACCCTGGGCGTGCAGGAAAAGACCCACGAAGCGCTGTACGCCGCCATCCACTCGCAGAAGACCCTGAAGGGCGAGCGCGGCCGTGACTCGGTGGACGACATCGCCAAGTTCTACGGCGCCTATGGCGTGGATCCGAAGCAGTTCGCCGCCACCATGGGCAGCTTCGCGGTGAACGCCAAGACCAACTCGGCCAAGCAGTTCGCCCAGCGCAGCCAGATCAGCGGCACCCCGTCGATCATCGTCAACGGCAAGTACCTGGTGAAGGGCAAGAGCTTCCCGGACATGCTGCGCATCGCCGACCACCTGATCGCCCGCGAGCGCGGTGCGGCCCAGGCTCACTGATCCAAGAGAAGCTGTTCCCGGCCGTGACTTCCCCCCACACACGGACCCTGCGCTTGCTGACGGCCAACATCCAGGCCGGCTCAAGTACCCGCCGCTACAGTGACTATGTGACCCGCAGCTGGTCACATGCACTGCCGGCGGGTCGCAAGCGCAGCAGTCTTGACGCGATCGCCACATTGGCACGCGAACACGACATCGTCGGCCTGCAGGAGGCCGACCCGGGCAGCCTGCGCTCGGGCTTCACCAACCAGACCCACTACCTGGCCCAGCGCGCCGGCTTCAACTACTGGAGCCACCAGCCGAACCGGCGCATGGGCGGGGTCGCTTCCAGCGCCAATGGCCTGCTGAGCAAACTGGAACCGGTGGAAGTACAGGACCACGCCCTGCCCGGCCGCATCGGCGGGCGCGGCGTACTGCTGGCCAAGTTCGGGGATGGCGAGGACGGCCTGGCGGTGGCGGTGGCCCATCTGTCGCTGGGGGCGGGTTCGCGGATGTCGCAGCTGGGCTTCATCGCCGAGCTGCTGTCCGACCACCCCAACGCCGTACTGATGGGCGACTTCAACTGCCTGGCCGAACGCCCGGAAATGCAGGTGCTGTACCAGAAGACCCGGTTGCAGCCACCCGGCTGCATCGTGCCGACCTTCCCCAGCTGGCGCCCCGACCGCGCCATCGACCACATCCTGGTCAGCAGCGGCCTGCAGACCCGCAGCGTGGAAGCCGTACCGGCGGCGTTCTCCGATCACCTCGCGCTGGCGATGGCGATCGACGTACCGGCCAACGCCCTGCGCTGAGCGCTTCCGCTGCGCTCGCCGGGCATGGCCCGGCGCTACCGCCCCTGGTAGGGGCCAACCTTGGTTGGCACGCCGCTCTGGTGGGTGCGGACCACTGCCCTGGTGGGTGCCAACCTTGGTTGGCACGCCGCTCTGGTGGGTGCGGACCACTGCCCTGGTGGGTGCCAACCTTGGTTGGCACGCTGCCCTGGTGGGTGAGGACCGTTGGTCCGCACGCTCTCCGCCGGTCAAGGCCCGGCGCTACCCCGCCTGCACCACCGGCACCTTCAGCCGTCGTGCCGTCATCGTGCTGCCCACCGAGGCCAGCACCGTGCAGCCGATGGCCAGCCACTGCAGTCCATGCAGGTGCTCGTGCAGCAGCAGCATCGCCCACAGAGCGGCCACCGCTGGCTCCATGCTGATCAGGATGCCGAAGGTCTCCTTCGGCAGGCGTTTGAGCGCCATCATCTCCAGCGACATCGGGATCGCGCTGGACACCAGCGCCACCAGCAGGCCTGCCGCCAGAATCTTCGGATCGAGCAGCGCGGCGCCGGCATGCACCACGCCCACCGGCACCACCACCAGCGACGCGGCCAACAGGCCCAGCGACACCGAATGCCCGGCATGCAGGTGACCGGCGCGCTTGCCGAACACGATGTACAGGCCCCAGCACGCCGCCGCACCCATGGCATACAGCACGCCGGCCGGATCCAGCGCCGGGCCGCCACCGATCGGCAACAGCAACAGCAGCCCCACCGCCGCGCAGCCCACCCACAGGAAGTCGATCGGTCGTCGTGATGACAGCATCGCTACCGTCAGCGGGCCGGTGAACTCGATGGCCACCGCGATGCCGAAGGGGATGGTGCGCAGGGCCATGTAGAACAGCAGGTTCATCAGGCCCAGGGTGAGCCCGTAGCGCAGGATGGTGATCGCATCCACGCGGCTGGTCTTCCAGCGCCACGGCCGCCAGAACAGCAGCAGCAACAGCGCCGAGAAGCCCACCCGCAATGCGCTGGTGCCCTGCGCGCCGATCAGCGGGAACAGGTGTTTGGCGTAGGACGTGCCGATGGCCAGCGAGGTGACCGAACCGAGCACTGCCAGCGCCGGCAACATCGGCGCGAATCGTGAAGTCTGCATGCGCAAAGTCTATTGCGCCGGCGCCGAGCACTTGGCTCAATTGACAGCCCGTTCGTGCAATTTCTGCTCACCATGGCCATCGCCCCCGTGCTCGACAGTTTCGACCGCGCCATCCTCGACCTGCTGCAGCGGGACAACACCCTGCCGCAGCGCGAGATCGCCGAGGCCGTGCACCTGTCCACTCCTGCGGTGCAGCGCCGGATCAAGCGCCTCCAGGACAGTGGCGTGATCGCGGCCAATGTGGCCGTGGTTGCCGCGGCCAAGGTGGGGCGGCCGCTGACCATCATTGTCGAGGTGCGCGTGGTCAGCGAGCAACGCGAACGCGTGGCGCCGTTCAAGCGCCGCGTGCAGGACGACCCGGCCGTGCAGCAGTGCTATTCAATTACCGGTGACGGCGATTTCCTGCTGCTGCTTTCGGCGGCGTCGATGGAAGAATACGAAGCGATCACTGAGCGGTTGTTCGGCGGCGACGACAACATCGAGCGCTTCCGTACCTCGGTGGCACTTGGGACGTTGAAGCGGAGTTTCGAGGTGCCGCTGCTGCCGGTTCTGTAGCGTCGAGCCATGCTCGACTGCTTTTTGACCTCAAAGCAACAGCCGTCGAGCAGCGCTCGACTCTACACTCCGAAACCATGAGCACACCGTCCTCCCTTGCCCGTCGCCTGCGCCGCTGGCTGCTGCGCGGCCTGTGGCTGGGCATTGCCATCGTTGCCGCGATGATGCTTTGGAACAGCCCATGGGCGGCCGCGCCGAAAATGCTGTGGGCACTCTCGCGGATGCCGCCGGCCACCGAACTGCCGGTGCCGGTGGAGGGTGTACGCCCCCGGCAGATTGCCGACACCTTCGGCGCGCCGCGAGGCCGTGACCGATCCCACGCCGGCATCGACATCTTCGCCAAGCGCGGCACGCCGGTGCGCAGCGTCACTGCCGGCGTCATCGCGGATGTCAGCGAACGCGGGCTCGGCGGCCGCCAGGTCTGGGTGATCGGGCCCGGGCGCGAGCGCTACTACTACGCGCATCTGGAAGGCTGGGCCGAGGGCCTGGCGCGCGGCCAGGTGGTCCAGCCCGGCGACCTGCTCGGCCACGTCGGCGACAGCGGCAATGCCAAGGGCACGCCGCCGCACCTGCACTGGGGCATCTACGGCGCCGACGGTGCACGCGATCCACTGCCACTGCTGCGCTGACCCATTTTGTACCGTCAAGCATGCCCGACTGCCTTCATCGTTCATGGTTTGTAAATAGGAATAGTTCGTATTACCATTTCTTTCATTTCCGGTGGTGCCAGGACGGCCTGCCCGCCCTTCCCCTACCCGTAAGCGCCTCGCCTCCTGGATGCCGGCCGAACGCGCGTGCTCGTCCAGGATTCCCCATGACCCGTCCCGCCTTCCGTACCCTGCAGCCGCAGCGGCTGTCCATTGCCGTGTTCGCTGTTCTCTGCACCGTGGCCCCGGCCGCCTTTGCCGACACCGCCGCCGACCCGACCACGCTGGACAAGGTGGTGGTCAAGGGCGAGCGTGCCGAAGGCTATTCGGTACGCCGCACCTCGGCCGGCACCCGCTTCGATCTGGCACCGCGCGAGATCCCGCAGTCGGTCAGCATCATCAGCCACCAGCGCATCGAAGATCAGAAGCTGGACGACATCATCGACGTGCTGGCCAACACCACCGGCGTGACCAGCACCCAGTCCGACAGCGAGCGCACCGAGTTCTACGCGCGCGGCTTCTACATCGATGCCTACCAGTTCGACGGCCTGCCGACGCAGATGGTGCAGAACTGGAGCTACGGCGATTCCGGCCTGGACCTGGCCCTGTATGACCGCGTGGAAGTCGTGCGCGGCGCCACCGGCCTGCTCAGCGGCGCCGGCAATCCATCCGCATCGGTGAACCTGATCCGCAAGCACGCCGACAGCGCCGAGCTGACCGGCAGCGTCTCGGTGAACGTGGGCAGCTGGGGCCGCACCCGGACCACCGTGGACGTGGGCAGTGCGCTGAATGCCAGTGGCACGGTGCGTGGCCGCGTGATCGGCAGCTACCTGGATACCGATGGCCAGATGGACCGCTACAACCAGCGCAAGACACTGGGCTATGCGGTGATCGACGCCGACCTGACCCCGGACACGCAGCTCAGCGTGGGCTACGACTACCAGCAGAAGCGCGCCAACGGCGCGACCTGGGGCGGCTTCCCGATGTGGTACGCCGACGGTAGCCCGACCAACTACCCGACCTCGTTCAATCCGTCGCCGGACTGGACCTACTGGGACACCACCAGCAAGCGTGCGTTCGCCACCCTGCAGCACGCCTTCAGCAATGGCTGGAAGTTCAAGATCGGCGCCACCCATGACCGCACCAAGGCCGACGACAAGCTGTTCTATCCGTCCTACACCGCGTTCGACAAGAATACCGGTGCTGGCGTCACACCGATGGCCGGTTTCTACAACACCGAGCGCAAGGTCGATGGTATCGATGGCTACATCGATGGGCCGTTCCAGCTGTTCGGCCGCGAGCACCAGTTCATGGCCGGCCTGAGCTACAACAAGCGCGAGTTCGCCAACTACGGTGACTTCCAGATGGGCGGTCCCAATTGGAAACCATTCGACAGCTATCTCAACTGGACCGGCAACATCGCCCAGCCGAACTGGAATCCGCTGGCGCTCGCCAGCCAGGGCACCATCACCCAGAAGGCCGGCTACGCGGCCGCACGCCTGTCCCTGGCCGATCCGCTGAAGCTGATCCTCGGTGCGCGTTACACCAACTGGAAGAGCGAAGGCGAGAACGACGACCGCGAGCACAAGGTGACCACCCCGTACGCCGGCCTGGTGTATGACATCAACGACACCTACTCGGCCTACGCCAGCTACACCGAGATCTTCCAGCCGCAGACCGCACGCGACCGCAACGACCGCTACCTCGATCCGGTTGACGGCAAGAGCTACGAGGTGGGCGTCAAGGGTGCCTGGTTCGACAACCGCCTGAACGCTTCGCTGGGGGTGTTCCGTATCGAACAGGACAACGTGGCCCAGGCCACCAGCGAACCGATCATCGGCCGTCCAGGCGAGTTCGCATCGATCGCCGCACGCGGCACCGTCAGCCGTGGCTTCGAGTTCGAAGTGAACGGCGAACTGGCACCGGGCTGGAATGCCACCTTCGGTGCTTCGCGCTATGTGGCCAAGGACATCAACGACGCCGACATCAACACCAACCTGCCGCAGACCGCACTGAAGCTGTTCACCAGCTACACCCCGCAGTCGCTGCAGGCACTGACCGTCGGCGGCGGCGCCAACTGGCAGAACCGCATCTACTACGCTGCGCCGGTGGTGGGCCGTTTCGAACAGGAAGGCTACGCGCTGGTGAGTGCCTTCTTGCGCTACCGCATCTCGCCGGAGTTCAGCGTGCAGGCCAACCTCAACAACCTGCTGGACAAGAAGTACTACTCGCAGATCACCGGTTACGGTGCGTACGGCGATGGCCGCAACGGCTCGCTGACGTTTACCTGGGCGTTCTGATCAGCTGCGGGGCACAACCGCCCCGCTCCTGTAGAGCCGAGCCCATGCCCGGATCAGAGAATCAGCCGAGCGTGGGCTCGGCTCCACACTAGCAAGGCAGCGCCGGAACTGACCGGCGCTGCCACGTCACATCAGAAGCGCAAATCCGCGCGCAGGTACCAGTAACGGCCACGCGGGATGTCATAGGTCGAAACGTCGTAGCCGTTCAACGAGCACGACAGGCAGATCGGCGGATCCTTGTCGAACACGTTGTTCAGGCCAGCGGTCAGCTGCAGCCCCTTCATCCAGTCGATCTTGTAGCCCACCTGCATGTCGTGGAAGGTGGTGGCCGAGAGCGTGTTGGTTCCGGCGGCCTGGTTGCTGCACACCGGGAACGCAGCGGCATCTCCACAATTCTCGGTCAGCTCGGAGATGTGGCGCACCGTCCAGTTGGCGCTCCAGCGGTCCAGTGTCCAGCCGATGCTGGCATTGCTGGTCCATTCCGGAATCGAACTGTCGGCCACTTCCACGCCCGGCTTCTGCGGCTGCTTCTGGCCAGCCGCGCCGGTAGCCTCATAGCGGCCGACGAAGGTGTTCTTCCAGCCCAGCTTGAACTGGCCGATGGAGGACTGTGGCAACGTCCAGAACAGGTCCACGTCCCAGCCATCTGTCTTGATCGAGCCGAGGTTGGTCAGGCGATTGTTGAAGCTGCTGACCGCACCGGTGCTGGCCCGGGTAATGCCATCACAGTAGATCGGGTCGAGCGTCTCCACGCACAGGTCCAGCTGGGTCTGCGCGTTGATCGCTTGGATAGCGCCGTCGATGGCGTGGCGGTAGAAGGTCACTTCCACGTCGAAGCGTTCCGACCACGAGGTGTTGTTGCCGAACCACGGGCTCCAGACGAAGCCGGCACTGAAGCTGCGCGAACGCTCCGGGTCCAGCTCGCGGTTGCCGCCGGTGGTCACCGAGATCTGCGAGTTGGCCTGCTGGAAGCCGGCCGGCACGCCCAGCGCAGCGCAGTTGGCCGCACTGCCGCGCGGCGGCGTACCGCCCAGGCCCACCGAGCATGGATCGAACAGCTGCAGGTCGGCACGCGCCGCCGAGCCATACAGTTCGCCGATCGACGGCGCTCGGAAGCCTTCCGCATAGGTCGTGCGCAGCACGAAGTCATCGGTCACCTGCCAGCGCAGGCCGTACTTGGGCGTGAACTCGCCGCCGAAAGTCGAGTAATCCGAGTAGCGACCGGCCAGGCTCAGGTCCAGCTTCTTGCCGAACGAGGAGTCGGCGAAGATCGGCACGCTCAGCTCCAGGTAGGCCTCGTTGACGTCGTACGAGCCCGAGGTCGGCTGCGATGGCACACCGTTGTAATGGCCGGCCACGGTCAACGGATCCGGCTGGTACGACCCCTCGTACTTGCGGTACTCGAAACCGGTGGCGAACGAGACCGGACCAGCCGGCAGCGAGAACAGTTCGCTGGACAGGTTGGCGGTGAACAGGCTCAGTTCGTTCTGGCTGCGGTCGCGCACCACCGGCTGGATCCACTTCAGCATGTCCGGCGTGATCGAGCCGACGCCGCCGAAGATGTTCAGCGGCACACACCCCGGCGTCGCCGCACAGATTGCAGGATCGCCCAGTGCCATGTTGACGTTGTAGATGTTGTAGCTGCCGTAGTTGGTCTGCTCGGCCTTGTTCTTGCTGTACATGCCGTTGACGTCCCAGTACCAGCTGCGATCAGCGGCATGGAAGTCACCGACCAGACCGGTGGCGAAGTACGTGGTATCCACCTTCTGCTCGAACACGCGCGCGCCGCCTTCCACCGGGCGGCGGCCGATCAGGCTCATGTTGCCGCCGGACACCAGATCGAAGCCGAACGGGTTGTACGGGTTCAAGCGCGACACCACGATGTTGTCGGCCAGCGGGTTGCCTGTGGCGCCATCGGGGCCGAAGAACAGCGGCTCCGGCCCGGCCTGGTTGGTCGACTCGCGGCGGTTGCCCAGTGCCTTGACGTACCACTGCACGTTGTCGGTGATGTCAAAGCGGAACTGACCGAACAGGCCTTTGCGCTCCGACGGCGTCAGCACCATGTTGTACTCGGCGAAGTTGAAGCGGTCGGCGCTGGTGAAGCAGTGGTAGTCATCACTGCGGTTGCAGCCGGCACTGCCGTCGTAACGCGGGTTGCCTACGCCGGTATTGGGCACGATGTCCTGCTCGGCACCGGTGTTGGGATCGACGAAGGCGAAGCGGCCCTGCGGAATGCCGCCGCTGCCGAAGGCCAGGCCAGTGCCGGGAATCGGGAAGCGCGACTGCTCGCGATCCTTGGCGAACACCGGATCCTGCTTGGTCCAGCTGGCGCCCAGGAACAGGCTGTAGCGGTCACCGCTCTTGCCCCAGGCCAGATCCACGCCCTTCTGCGTGCCGTCGCCCTTGCTGTACTCACCGTAGTTCAGTGTCACCTGCCCGCCGTCGAAATCGCGGCGGGTGATGATGTTGACCACGCCCGCAATGGCGTCGGAGCCATACAGCGACGACGCACCATCTTCCAGCACTTCAATGCGTTCGACGATGGCCAGCGGAATGGTGTTGAGGTCGGTGGCCGAGCCCACGCCGGACGCGGACGACTCATTGACCCAGCGGATGCCATCGACCAGCACCAGCACGCGTTTGGCACCCAGATGGCGCAGATCGACCTGCGCCGAGCCGGCGCCTACACCGCTGCCATCGGGCGGAAAGCCGAAGTTACCGGACGAGTTGAACTTGGCATTGAGCGCCGAACCAGAGCCGGTGAGCTGCTGCAGCACCTCGCCGATCGAGGTCAGGCCGGTGCGTTCGATGTCGCCGCGGGTCAGGGTCTGGATCGGTACCTGGCCTTCGACTTCAGCGCGCTTGATGCGGGTACCGGTCACTTCCACCGCATCGAGGTTGGTGGTGGATTGTGCAGCGGCACCCAGCGGTGCCAGGGCCGTCACGCACAGCGCAACGGCAACCGCCAACGGGCGGTGATGCAGGTGAATCATTCGCTCTCTCTCCAAAGGAATGTCGGGACATTGGCTGCCGCGCTCCCCCCTGCATGGCGGCAGCGTCTCCTTTGTAAACAAGTGGTAAAAACCACGGCGTGATGATCGACACTCTTTCACACGGAATTGACGCAATTGACTGGTGATTGCGTCAGATAGCTGCAGTTTATGACCGGACGATATTGTTCACGACAGGCAGCCTTGATGCCGGCTGCGACAGCGCGCGCCGGGAGCTGCCGCATTCATGGAAAAGGTCTTTGCCGGACCGTTTCAGGAATAGTTTGAAATTCCTTCATTCAGAAGGCACCGCTAATCGACCCAGCGCAGACTCGCACCTCCAGCCATTCGCGGGAGAGTCGATCATGAAAGCAGTGAGTGCGGTGCTGGGCGTCACGACGGTGATGACGCTGCTTCTTTCCCCAGCGGGCGAACCGAGAGCAGGCGGCCTGATCGAGTGCAACAACTGCCCTTCTCCCACCGATGCGGCCTTGGCCTCGGGAGAGGGATTGACGGTTGTGGTGGATTTCGAGAGTGCCGAGTTGACTGCTTTCGACGTTGAACATGACCCTGGGACCGGAAGGTGGCGAGCACATCCAACCCCGGTTCCAGCGCAGATTGAAATGGCTTTTCTGCGGATCCTGGATGCGACGCTGTCAGCAGGGCAAGCACCGCTCATGCAGCAATCACCGCATGAGCGGCAGTGAGACAACGCCCTATCGCACGAAGGCGATACGCTCCATCCCGGTCGCTTCGGCCGCAACCAATATCCGGGCCATGCCTTCGTACTCGGCCGACGGATCGGTGGCGATGCGCAGCTCCGGCAGGTTGCCGGCATGCTCGCCGGCCTGTGCCTGCAGACGCGCCTGCAGATCGCTGATGGCCATCGGCTGGCCATCCCAGCTCAGCTGGTTCGCCGCATCCAGGCGCAGCTCGATCGGCGGTGGCGGTTCGGGGCGATCTATCGTGCGATCGGTGGCCTGTGGCAACTGCACGGCAATCGGCCGGGCCACGATCGGCGCGGTCACGATGAAGATGATCAACAGCACCAGCATCACATCCACCAGTGGCGTGACATTGATGTCCGCCAGCGGGCCGCTTCTTCCTGCGCTACTGAACGCCATGTGCCGCTCCCTGCAGCCGGGCCGTTCGCCCAAGGTCGACAGTACGGCTCCCGCAGCCCTGCGGGGCAGTGCCCGCCGCTGTGACATTCAGCTGCCGTTGCCGGCCAAGGACGTGCACGCAATGCGAAACTGAATTCAGCCTCTGCCCGCTATGCTGATCGCCATGACCCGACGCTCTTCGACCGCCCTGTCCCTGCTGCCCTTGGCCACCACGCTGCTGATCGGCTGCGCCAATGCCCAGTCCCTCGATGCCCAGAACGCGCAGCTGAAGGCCGCGATCGCGGCCGCCGAACGCGGCCAGTTCGATCCTGGCCAGGCCGCTGCGCTCAGCCGCCATCCGGCATACGGCTGGCTGGAGTACGCCAACCTGCGCCGCAACATCGACACCGTCGATACCGCGCAGGCGCAGGCCTTCCTCAAGCGCTATGACGGCCAGGCCGTGGCCAACACGTTCCGCAGCGTGTGGCTGCCCTCGGTCGCGCGCCGCCAGGATTGGCCGACCCTGCTCGCCAACTGGGTGCCCACCGACAACGCCGGCCTGCGCTGTGCGCAGCTGACCGCGCGCCAAGTGACGGGCAAGGTCAATCCGCAGTGGATCAGCGAAGCGCAGGATCTGTGGCGCAAGAACGGCAAGTCGCTGCCGGACGGCTGTGATGCCGTTTTCGCCGTGCTGCAGGCGCAGGGTGGTCTGAGCGACGCCCTGCGCTGGGAACGCATCGATGCCGCCGCCGATGCGCAGCAACCGGCCGTGATGCGCAGCGCCGCACGTGGCCTGCCTGCCACCGACCTGACACTGGCCAACAGCTACGCCGCCTTCGTCGATAAGCCCAATACCAGCGCGTTGAACTGGCCGCGCAACGAGCGCAGCCGGCGCATCGCCACCGACGGCCTGGCCAAGCTGGCCAAGGCCGACCCCGGCGCCACCGAACAGCAGCTGCCGCAGTACGCCCAGGCGCTCGGCCTGAGTGCCGACCAGCAGGGCCAGGTGCTATACCAGATTGCGCTGTGGACGGTGGCCTCCTACCTGCCCGATTCGGCGCGCCGCCTCAACGCGGTGCCCGAATCGGCGTATGACGAACGCCTGCACGAATGGCGCGTGCGCGAAGCGATGTCGCGCGGTGACTGGCCGGCGGCGCTGACCGCGATCCGCAAGATGGCCAGCAAGCAGCGCAGCGACCCGCGTTGGCGCTATTTCGAAGGCCGCATGCTGGAGAAGACCGGCCAGGCCCAGCAGGCGCAGCCCCTGTTCCGCGAGGCCGCACGTGCACCGACCTTCCATGGTTTCCTCGCCGCCGACAAACTGCAGCAGGGCTACACACTGTGCCCGTGGAAGCCGAACGACAGCGCACAGGCACAGGCGGTGATCGCGCGCGACCCGGCCATCCAGCGCGCGATGGCGCTGTACCAGATCGATCGCGCTGGCTGGGCCGTGGCCGAATGGAACAGCGCGCTGTCGCGCTTCGATGACACCCAGCGCCGCCTCGCCGTTCGCGTGGCGCAGGACAACGGCTGGTTCGACCGCGCTGTGTTCGCACTCGGCAAGCAGCCGCAGGAACAGCGCCTGTATGACCTGCGCTTCCCGCTGCACCACGACGCCACCATCCGCCGCGAATCGGCGCGCAATGCGATCGATCCGGCCTGGGTGGCCGCCGAGATCCGCGCCGAGAGCACCTTCACCCCGCGCGCGCGCTCGCCTGCCAACGCCATGGGCCTGATGCAGGTGCTGCCGGCCACCGGTGCCGGCGTGGCCAAGTCGATCGGCCTGACCGGCTACGGCGGCGCCGACAGCCTGTACGATCCGGATACCAACATTGCCATCGGCACCGCCTACCTGCGCCAGCTGATGAACAAGTACGACGGCCTGCCGTACGTGACCATCGCCGCGTACAACGCCGGCCCGACCCCGACCGCACGCTGGCAGGGCCAGCGCCCGGGCTTTGATCCGGACCTGTGGATCGAGACCATCAGCTACAAGGAAACCCGCGAGTACGTCGCCCGCGTGCTGGCCTTCAGCGTGATCTACGACTGGCGCCTCAACGGCGATGCGCTGCCGCTGAGCGACCGCCTGATGGGCCGCCTGGTGGACAAGCGCAAGAGCTTCAGCTGCGCCGCCAACGCGGACCAGGGCGGGGATTGATCCCCCGGTGGCGGTAGCGCCGGGCCATGCCCGGCGGACGCCGCAATGTATCCCGCCGGGCATGGCCCGGCGCTACCGTGCCATCATCCTCCCATGAAGATCTATCTTGTCGGCGGCGCCGTACGCGACCGCCTGCTGCAGCGCCCGGCCGGCGACCGTGACTGGGTCGTCGTCGGCGCCACGCCCACGCAGATGGAAGCGCAGGGCTTTACTGCGGTGGGCCGCGATTTCCCGGTGTTCCTGCACCCGAAGACCGGCGAGGAGTACGCGCTGGCTCGCACCGAGCGCAAATCCGGCCGTGGCTATCGCGGCTTCGTGGTCGATGCCGATCCGGCGGTCACCCTTGAAGAAGACCTGCAGCGCCGCGACTTCACCATCAACGCGATCGCCTGCGATGAGGAGACCGGCTCACTGGTCGATCCTTACGGCGGCCTACGCGATATCGAACAGCGTGTGCTGCGGCACGTCGGTCCGGCCTTTGTCGAAGACCCGCTGCGCGTGCTGCGCGCGGCGCGCTTCATGGCGCGCTTCGCGCCGCTGGGCTTCACCATCGCCGAAGAGACCATGGCACTGATGCGCGAGGTCGCCGCCAGTGGCGAGCTGGACGCGCTGGTGCCGGAACGCGTCTGGCAGGAACTGCGCAAGGCGCTGGTCAGTGAACGGCCCTCCGCCTTCCTGCGCACGCTGCACGATGCACAGGCACTGGGCCCGATCCTGCCCGAACTGGAAGCGCTGTACGGCGTGCCGCAGCGTGCCGAATTCCACCCGGAAGTCGACACCGGCATCCACCAGGAAATGGTCAGCGACATGGCCGCGAAACTGGCGCCGGGTGATGACCTGGTCGGCTTCGCTGCCCTCACCCACGACCTCGGCAAGGGCCTGACCCCGCCAGAGGAATGGCCGCGCCACATCATGCACGAGCAGCGCGGCACCACGCCGTTGAAGGAACTGTGTGCACGGCTGAAGGTTCCCACCGAACACCAGCAGCTGGCCGAGGCCGTCTGCCGTGAGCACTTGAACGTGCACCGCATCGACGAGCTGCGCGATGCCACCGTGCTGGAACTGCTGGGCCGCTGCGATGCGCTGCGCCGACCGGAGCGCGTGGCCCGCATCGCGCTGTGCTGCGAGGCCGACAAGCGCGGCCGGCTCGGTTTCGAGGATGCCGACTACCCGCAGGGCGAGACGCTCAAGCGCCTGCATCAGGCAGCGCTGTCAGTGCAGGCACGCGATCTGGATACCACGCATCTGAAGGGCCCAGCCATCGGTGAAGCACTGGCCAAGGCGCGGGTGAAAGCCATCGCCGCCGCCCGCTGATCCGCAACGGCCGTTCCGGCCGCGCGCGAACTGTTACTGGTAGTGCCGGCCGCTGGCCGGCAACCAGATAGTCCCTGGATTCAATGCGCCATGCCGCGGGTGATCGCGGCCGCACGCTGCTTCAGCTGGGCCACGGCATCGGGAATCATCTCCATGCCCACGTCCAGACCCGGGTTCAGCACCAGGCCCACGCCATCGCCGATACCGGCCAGCAGCGCGTGCACCGCGATCGGCATGGCATGCGCAAACTGCGGCAGCTGCTCATGCCACAGGCCGGCGCGCTCGGGCGCGGTGAACACCGCGAACATCGCCTCGCCGTTCTCGCTGGTCAGCACCAGCGGCGAAATGCTTTCATCCCAGGCACCGTCTTCGCCGATGGCTTTGTCCAGCAGCACGAACGCCGTCGAGGTCAGCAGGCCATCGAGGAACTGGGCCGCGGTCAGCGTGCCGTCCTGGGCCTGCAGCAGGCGCACCTCGAGGTCGTTGAGGGGTTCGAACGGGGTGTCGTGGTCCATGGTCGCTTCCGGTACGTGATTGCAGGACAGACTTTAACAGCCCCGGCCCTCAACCGATGAATCCGTGCCGCCACAGCCAGCCCAGCAGGGCCAGCCCGGTTACCACCACCAGCATCAGCGGCAGGCCGAAGCGATGCCGCCACGGGATCGGCACCCCGCCCAGCTGCTGGTCCAGGGTGTCGGTGTCCAGCAGCCAACCGTGCCCGCAGCGGGTGCAGGCCAGCTCGTAACGGCGCTGGTAGGTGAAGCCGAACAGCAGGTCGATGCGCGCCATCCTGTAGCGCAACTGCGGGGCGAACTCGGTTTCCGTCTGGCAGCGCAGGCAGTGATGCGCTTCGGTGGGGCCGACGATCACCACCCGTTCCTGTTGGCCGATCAGGATCATGGGTCAGCGGCCCTGGCAGGCGGGTTGGGCCAGCAGCCATTGCTGGGCGGCGGCCAAAGTGGCGGCATCACCCTCGATGCGCTGGTCGGGCTCGATCTTTAACCCATCACCACGATCATTGCGGTCGCGCATCACGGTGGTGGTCAACAACAGGCGGCTGCCATCGGCCAGTGTGCGCACGTTGTTGCCAGTCGAGACCCCTGCCGTCGGCTGGCCGAAGCTGCGCGTCTGCGCGCGGCCACGCCACGCCAGCGCCGAGGCCTCGCCCGAACTGCCGGTACGCGGTCCGAACAGCACCGCCACCGGCGCGCCAGGCTGCCGCAGCACATAGCCGGTCTGGCCGAAGTCCAGCACCGGCTTGCCTGCACGCTGCACGGCGGTCGCGGTCAACGTCCAGCGCTCCGGCCCCTGTGCGGTTTCGAACGACCCCACATCTTCGTTGTTCACCATCGAGGTGCGCAGCAGCGGTGCCATGCCCAGCAGCATTGGCCACATGTTGCCACCGCTGTTGTCACGCAGGTCGACGATCCAGCCACAGCGCATGCCGTCGTCCTTGCTGCGGATGACCTGCTGCCACCGCGCGGCGCGCTGGATGTTCTGGCGGAACGCTTCCTGTGGCGTCGCGCCGGGCGTGGAGGCATATCCCTCGATGACCAGCCAGCCGATGCGCGCATCCACCGCATCGGCGGCCTTGGCCCTTTCCACGGCGGCGGCGCCGACCTGCTGCGCGCGCGCAAGGGATTCGCTCTGGCGCTGGGTCGTCATCCATACGCCATGATTGCCCGTGCTGAGCGCAATGGCTTCGCGCAGCAACGCCAGCCGCTTCACGGGGTCGCCCTGCACCGATTGCAGTCGTGTGCGGGTCGCAGGCCAGTCCACCCGGTCGCGATACAGCGCCTGCCGTTCAAGCAGGTTGAGGATCTCGGCCTCCGCCTCCGGCGAGGGCACTTCGATTGCCTTGGGCGTATCGGCCATGGCGTTGGCAGCCACCAGCGCGATCACCAGCGTACCAATACGACGCACTCCCTTGCGAACCTGCATGTGACGTTTCCCTGTCGTTGAGTCAGGCGCGCAGCATAGCTCGCGGGTGATGGTTTCCACCATGCGCGAACTGTCGTATCTGGCCCGGTCGCGGGTTGCAGCAAGACAGCGTGCACGCGATCAGCAAATTGCAACTTTGCCCATGTCATCGCCACGTAGAGCGCGAGAAGGTTACCTCCGTCGGCGCCTCCTGCGCTGGCCGGGATTGGCGTCCTGAATGAAGCTACCTGAAGTCGGGCTTGCGACCATGTCGCGGGCTCGAATACTGCACCGTCCGTCGTTCTGCGGCGGGCGGTGCGTGGGGATCCTTCCGATCCGCCGGCTTCGTTTCCTTTGGGTAGCTTCACCGGCACGCCAACCCGCACCGCCCGCCACCTTGCATTCCTGCAGGTGGCCCAGCCTTGTGAGGTTGCTGCCATGACCACGCTCTACCCCACCTACCCACGTCTGCATGTACTGCTCGGTGCCGCAATGCCCGGCCTGCAGCTCTCCAATGCCGCAGCCGAAGCGTTGGAAGATGCGCTCACAGAAGCCCATGAACACGCTCCGCCGCCGGCCTTCTTCGCCCGGTTGCACGGCATCGCGCAAAGCCACGCCGCCGATGGTCAGGTCTGGCGCGAACGGCAACTCAGCGATGTGCGTGGCCGGGAACTAGCGGAGGCGACGCGCTGCTTGGCAGCATTGTCTGCGTGCGGCGGGGTACTGCTGGCTGCACAGTCGGCGCGCGAGACAGACGATGCGCAGGCGCAGTGTCCGCCGCAGGTGGAGGAAGGCCTGCTGCACGCGGTGGTGGTGTTGGCCGATCATGCCAGCGCGCTGGTGGCGCCGGGTGAATGCGCGGGGTAATGGCACCGATGGATTCGTGTCGACCAAGGTCGACACCTACCAGAGCAGGGTCATGGCGTCGGCGGAATAGGTGCCGACCGAGGTCGGCACCTATCAGAGCGGGTCACGCCGCCGGGCATGGCCTACGCGCTACCAATCCGCGCGCAGGCCGATGTTGCCTTCGATGGTGCGGCGCTTCTCGTTGCGGTCACCGCCCAGCTCGCGCGTGTAGTCGGCCACGGCATAGGCGCTGATGGTGCGGTTGAAGCGCCCGACCACACCCACGCCGGCTTCCAGTGCACGCGAACGCTGCGAATTGACGATCACGTCGTCGTCGAAACGGATGCGATCCTCGCCGGAACGGCCATGCCAGTAGTTGAGCTTGAAGTACGGCTGCCAGCCGTTGTCGGCCAGCTGGTAGTCGCCGGCAAGGCGCAGTCCGATGCGGCCGGTCCAGGCATTGTCATTGTCGAAGCGCACGCTCGACACTTCATCGCGGCGATCGTCCAGCGAGGTGCGCTGCCAGATCACCTGCACCTGCGGCTCCAGCCACCATGCGGATTGCCCGAAGTGCAGCAGCGGCTTGCCAGCCTCCACCGACGCGCCGGTACCGTCACCGCTCACGCCGAAGCCGAGCCCACGCGAGGAACGCACGCGGCCGTCGTAACGGCTCTGCATCGCCACCGCATCGATATAGCCGCCGCTGCTGTCGGTGAACGTCCAGTACAGGCCCACGTGCTTGTCATCCAGACGGTTCTGGCCGACCTGCACGTTTTCCCAGCCCAGAGCCAGACCAGTGGTCTTGCCCTGCGCGCGGGTGCGGCCGACGAACACGCCAATCTGGTTGCGATGATTGTCGGAGGCGGCGGCCCATACATCCAGACCGGCCTGCAGGCCCATCACATCGCCATCGAAGCCCGGCTGCGCATCGCCCTTCCAGTGGATCTCGCTGCTCTGCCCGACCAACCGGCCCCATGCGGTACGCAGCGCACCCTGGTTGTACAGCAGGCGCTGCTCGCCCTGGCGCTCGTGGAAGGTACCCAGGCTGGCCAGCGAAGCCTCACGCAGCAACGGAGGCACCACCGCATAGGTGGCGGTCTCCACGCGGTACAGCGGCACCACCGCGCCTTCGGCGGGACGCGCACCCGGTGTCGGCGGCGCGCCGGTACCGGGCAATGCACCGCCGGCCACCGGCACGTCAGGCACCGCTGGATCGCTGGGTGGGGCCACCGGCGCGGGTTCTGGAGGCGGCGGTGGCGGTGCGGTCTCGCCCGCGGTCAGGTTCGGATCAGTAGCGCCTTCGGGCGGCGGTGGCGGCGCTGGGGTGATCGGCGGAGGTGGCGCCACCGGCGGCGTCAGGGGCGGCGGTGTCGCGCTGCCGCCGCCGTTGGGTGCCGGCGTCGGCCCGCTGACCAACGTGGAGCGCAGATACCAGTTCTCGCCGGTGCCGGCACTGACGCCGCCCTTGAACAGGAAGTACTCGTAGGCACCCGCAGACACCGGCGCGAACAAGGAGAATGCGCCTGCTGCGGTGCTGCCACCATTCAAGGCCTGTACCACCAGAATGCCGTCTGCCAGCGTCGCCGCTCCGCCGCCGCCGGCGTTGAGAATGCCGATGCCGGTAGTGCCGGTTGCGGTGCCGCCATCGATCACCAGTCGGTCGCTGGTGGAATTGTCCGCGCCCAGCACGGTGCGCAGGTACAGGCCACCGCCGTCACCGCGATAGTTGCCGCGGACAGTGAACACATCCCCGGCGCCGCTACCGGTCAGGTCGATGCGCCCTGCATTGACCATCTCCACCAATGCACCACTGTTGAACGGACGGATGGCATGGCCGCCACTGCCTGCGTAGACCGTGCTGGTGTCATCCACGGTGAGCGAACCGGTGCCGCTGGCACTGTCGCCCAGCACCAGATCGCCGTCGAAGTTCAGCTCGGTGCTGTTGGCCAGGCTGATCGCTTCCCAGTTCTGGAAGCGCCCCACGCCTGCGGTCTTTACGTTGTTGAAGCTGAGCCTGTCGTCGCCTGCGCCACCGTCGAACAGCGGCACCGCGCCCAGGTTGGCCTGGTTGAGATTGCTGAGGTTGGCCACATCGTTGTCAGGGCCCATGTCGATCGCGCCGTAGACGATGCCGCCGCCATTCCAGTTGAACGTGTCATTGCCGGTACTGAGCAGCACCTGGCCACGCACGGTGCCATCGGTGATGGTCACGCTGTCATTGCCGCCGCTGACGCTGATATTGCCGCCGATGTAGGCCGTACCGGAGATGATGATGGTATCGGTGTCGAAGCCGGTGACCACGTTGCCGTCCACCGTGCCGCCGGACTGGTCCCACAGGTTCTTGTCCAGCTTCATGTTGACCCGGCCGATGCGGCCACCGGTCATCCAGGCCTGGTCGCCATCCTCGAGCGCGCCGACGATGCGACCGCCGCTCATGCGGAAGGTATCGATGTTGTCACCCTGCTGCAGGGCCCCGACGGTGCCGCCGGTCATGACGAAATCGTCGCGGCCGCTGCCCTGCGTCACCAGGCCAGTAACGGTGCCACCGTTGATCGTCATCTGATCATCACCGGCGCCCTGGTCGACACTGTCGATCGTTCCGTCGTTGAGCAGCAACACGTCGTTGCCATCCCCTTGCAGGACGCCGCCGGTAATGCTGCCGGCCTGCATCTCGAGGCGATCGTTGCCGGCACCGAACTGCACGCCAGTGCGGCCACTGATCGTTCCGCGGTTGACCAGAACGCTGTCACCAGTGCCGACGAACTGCAGGGCCACGTTGTTGCCCGCGCTGATGCTGCCGCTGTTCTCGACGCGGCTGCCGCCACCAAGTTGGACGGCTACACCACCCGTCGAACTGATCGCCCCCAGATTGGACAGCAGGTGACCACCTTCACCGACGAGCGAAACCGCGCTTCCGCCGCTGCTCTGTTGCAGCTGCGCGGCATTGGCGACGTTGACGGTGATGCCGGCCGCGCCACTGGCGGTGATGGGAACGGTATGCGGATTCGGCGCATTGGCATCGCAGGTGACTGTCTGGCCGGCGGTCGGTGCCGAGTTGTTGCAGCCGGCCCAGGCGACGCTGGCGGTCATCAGCATGACGGACGGGACAGCCAGGGCCTGCAGCACGGAAACGGTGAGGCGGCGCGGACGGAATGCGCGCGGGACGGCATGGGTCATACAGCACTCCTGGACAGGGGATCAGGAACTGCGGACATGCGGTACTGCGGGCTTAGTCTGCCGTGATGTGAACCGTTTCGACAGGTGAACTTGCGTGTTGGCTATCACAGTTCAGATGCGAACTTGATCGAGCATCACTTCGCCTTTACGTGCCTGAAAAAGTTCATCTTTGCGGCGCCCACAGGCTGCGCTCAGAACATCCACGCATGGCGTTCGCGGGAAGGGTCTGGGCCCTTTCCCGCGGAAAGGCATCCGACCCTGTGCCATCAGATCTTCAGATAGATCTTCCGCCGGTCCAGCCACCACGCCACGCCCCACCACAGCGCGACGAACGCCAGCGCCTGCAGCATCGATGCCAGCTCGAGCGCCTGCGGCATCGCGGTGGCCAGCTGCTGCCAGATCCAGCCCCAGGCACCGGTCGCCATCAATGCCACCGACATCACCGATGCCCCGAGATACGCGGTGATCGCATTGACGCCGAAGCGACGGCCCAGCGCCGGCCAACCCTTCTGGTCGATCAACACGTGGCCCAGCCACAGCGCCAGCGCCGCCAGGCCGCCGGTCCACAGCACGTAGCTGGGCGTCCACAGCTGCTTGTTCAACGGGAGAACCACGGCCAGCAGCAGGCCCAGCACGGCAGCAACCGCGCCCAGCCCAGCCAATGCAGCAGTGCGCCGGTTGCGCAGCAGGCCACCGGCCAGCAGGCCAAGCACGGTGCTGGCCAACGCGCCCAGCGTGCTCAGCAGCCCTTCCGGGTCATGGCCCAGCCCGGTATCGGCGTGCCATTGGTAGATCCATGGCGCGAACAGCGTGGTATCGAGGCGGCTGGCCGGGTTGGTCCACGGCGCCAGGTCACCGATGCCCAGCAGCAACACGGTATAGCCCACCAGCAGCGCGACCAGCACGCCGGACTGCACGCGCGGCCGTGCATACACCGCCAGTACACCCACCAAGGCTGCGCACACCGCGATCCGTTGCAGCACGCCCCAGATGCGGAAGTGATGGGTATGCAGCGCCCACCAGATCAGCAGATGCAGCAGCGCACCGGCCACCAGGATGCGCAGCGCGCGTTCCAGCACGCCACGCGCCAGTGCAGGTCGCGCCGACGCGTCCAGCGCGCGCGGCGCTACGCTGAAGGCCATCGACACGCCGACCAGGAACAGGAAGAACGGGAACACCAGATCGGTGGGCGTGCAGCCATGCCATTCCGAATGACGCAGCGGCGCGAACACCGCGCTCCAGTCACCCGGGTTGTTGACCAGCAGCATCGCCGCCACGGTGATGCCGCGCAGGGCATCGATCGAGCCCAGCCGGCGTGGCGGCGTACTGTTCATCAGGCAGCCTCGTACTGTCCGGCAATCCAGGTACCACGCACCTGCAGGGCATCATCCAGCAGCACCAGGTCAGCCTGGTAGCCCTCGGCGATGTGACCCAGACGATCGTCAACGTTGAGGAACTGCGCCGGATAGGTCGAGGCCATGCGCGCGGCTTCTGCCAACGGCTGGCCGAGCAGTTGCACGGTGTTTCGCACGGCAGTGGCCATGTCCAGCGCCGAGCCGGCCAGCGAACCGGCGGCATTGCGCACCACGCCATCGATGGCGGTGATGGTTTCGCCATACAGCACATAGCTGGGTTCATCGGCACCCACCGGTGGCATCGCATCGGTCACCAGCAGCAGGCGACCGCGCGGCTTGGCCGCCAGCGCCACGCGCAGGCTGGCCGGATGCACATGCACGCCATCGACGATGATGCCGATCCAGCTGTCGCGGTCTTCCAGCGCAGCGCCCACCGCGCCGGGCTCACGCCCCTGCAGCGGCGACATCGCGTTGTACAGATGGGTGAAGCCACGCACGCCGGCATCCAGGCCGGCGCGGATCTCTTCGTAGGTGCCTGCGGTGTGCCCAGCGGCAACGATCACGCCGCGCTCCACCAACGCGCGGATGGTCTCCAGCGGCACGCGCTCCGGCGCCAGCGTCAGCAGGGTCACGCCGTTGTCCAGCGATGCGGCCAGTGCGATTTCTTCTTCGTCGGGCACGCGGAACTTGCTGGCATCGTGCGTGCCCTTGCGCGCCGGCGCGATGTACGGTCCTTCCAGATGGATGCCGATCACGCCTGGCACACCCTGCGCGATCGCCTCGCGCATCGCATCGATGGCTTCACGCATCACGCCCAGGTCATCGCTGATCAACGTCGGCAGCATCGCGGTGGTACCGAAGCGGCGGTGCGCCTGCGCGATGGTGCGCAGTGCCGCCACGTCCGGCGTGTTGTTGAACAGCGCACCACCACCGCCATTGACCTGCACATCGATGAAACCGGGCAGCAGCCAGCCACCGCCCAGATCAAACTGCTCGGCAGCCTGGCCCAGTTGCGGCGCTGCATCGGGCAGCAGCGCGCTGATGCGTCCGTGCTCGATCACCACCGCCAGATCATCACGGAACTCGTCGCCGGCAAGGACGCGAGCGTTGCGCAGGACCGCTGCCATCACACCGTCTCCGTAACCTTGTTCAAGTGCGGCGGCAGGTCCGGGTTGAAGCCACGACGCAGTGCCAGCGCGTTGATCGCGCGGTAGAAGCTCTGCACGGTCAGCAGCGGTGCGCACAGCGGGTGCGGCGCGGCGGCCACCGGCAGGTTGCCACCGGCACCGGCCATCCACACCTGCGCGCCACGCGAAGTGAATTCTTCGACGACAGCACGAGTGCCGGCGCCGGTTTCGTCGGGCTGGGCAAAAGCCAGCACCGGGAAACCGCGATCGACCAGCGCCATCGGGCCGTGCTTCACTTCGGCCGAGCTGTAGGCCTCGGCATGCAGGCTGCAGGTTTCCTTGAACTTCAATGCAGCTTCCTGCGCCGCGCCGAGCCCCAAGCCGCGCCCCAGCACGAACAGATTGGTCGCCTCGACCAGGCCCTCGGTCACCGGCGTCCAATCGCACTGCCAGGCCTCGCGCATCGCATCCGGCAGCAGATCCAGCGCATTGCGCAGGCTGCTGTCCTGCTTCCAGTACGCGGCCAGCTGCAGCAATGCGGCCAGCGAAGCAAGGTAGCTCTTGGTCGCTGCCACGCTCTTCTCGGCACCGGCATGCAGCGGAATGACCGTGTCGGCCAGCTGCGCCAACGGCGAATCCTCGACATTGACCAGCGCGATCACGCGCGCGCCGGCCGCCTTGGCGGCCTCGGCGTTGCGCAGCAGGTCCGGGCTCTTGCCCGACTGCGAGATGACGATGAACAGCGCGCCGCGCAGCTGCAGCGGTGCGGCATAGACCGACCCCACCGACGGCGAGGCCGAGGCCACCACCAGGCCCAGCTGGGTTTCCAGCAGGTACTTGCCGTAGGTGGCGGCATGGTCGGAGCTGCCACGGGCACAGGTGACCACGAACGGCGGCGGCGCCGCGCGCAGGCTGGCGGCCAGGGTCTCCATGGTGGCGTGGTTGCGCGAGAACTGGCGGGCGACCACGTCGGCCGCTTCAGCGGCTTCGGCGAACATCAGGGTGGAAGTGGGGTCTGACAGCGACATGGCAGGCTCAGGCAGGATCGGAAGGAAGGGGGCGTGCGCCGGCCGGGCGCATCGGCGCGGTCGAACCGCGCACCACCAGCTGCGGCACGAAGCCCTGGTTGTGCAGCGATGCCGGCGCGTCGTCGTAGGCGTCGCTGCGCAGCTGTGCGATCAGCAGGC
Source organism: Stenotrophomonas sp. GW821-FHT09E08 (assembly GCF_059416125.1). Lineage (NCBI taxonomy): Bacteria > Pseudomonadati > Pseudomonadota > Gammaproteobacteria > Lysobacterales > Lysobacteraceae > Stenotrophomonas > Stenotrophomonas sp. GW821-FHT09E08. The sequence goes on along the minus strand of NZ_JBWKOO010000006.1, from coordinate 180,768 downwards.
GCGCGGCATGGCGGGCGATGTCTTCGGTGGCCTGCTTGGCGGTGGTCAGCGGCGGCCATGACTGGCGCGAGAACGGGCTGTCCTCGAAGCCGGCGATGGACAGGTCGTACGGCACGTTCATGCCGGCCGACTTCGCTGCGGCCAGCACACCGGCGGCGATTTCGTCGTTGGAACCGAAGATGGCCGTGGGCGGTTCGCGCAGCGCCAACAGGCGGCGCGCACCACGGAAACCATCGTCGAAGGTGTAGTCGCCCTGCACCACCAGGTGCTTGTCCACGGTCATGCCGTAGTCCTTCAGCGCGGCTTCGTAACCGGCGTAGCGCTCGCCCGAGGAACGGTGCGAGATGCCGCCCCAGAGGAAGCCGATACGCTGGTGGCCCAGCTGGATCAGGTGCTCGGTGATCTCATAGGCGGCCTCACGGTCGTCGACGAACACGCAGGCGCCATCGGCCGGGTCTTCGGTAGCGGCGATGATCCGCACCAGCTTGATGCCGCGCGCGGTCAGCGCCTGGATCAGGTCACGACGCTCGGACATCGGCGCGGTCAGTACCAGACCGGCCAGGCGCGAACGCTGCACCCAATCGGCCAGCTCGTCGGCCAGCAGCGGCGAGCTGGAATCGCAGGGATGGATCTGCAGGCCGAAGCCGGTCTCGCGGCACGCGGCCAGCACGCCGTTCTGCACGCCGATGATGTGGTACGGGTTCGGGTTGTCGTAGACCAGCCCGATCACGAAGGTGGTGCCACTGCGCAGGTTGCGCGCGGACGGATCGGGCTCGTAATCGAGTTCGGCGATGGCACGCAGCACCCGTGCACGGGTGGCCTGCATCACCGAAGGCTCGTTGTTGATCACCCGCGAGACCGTCTTCAGCGAGACCTTGGCCTTCTCCGCAACGTCCTTGATGGTCGCTCTGCGCATCGGTTTCCCCTGGGGTTGGCTGCCGTCCATCATCGCCGATCAGACCTTGTCCTGCGGCAGGCCGGCGCGATGGCCGATCACCGAATAGAACAGGATGTACAGGTAGCAGGGCACCATCAGCAGCACGAACACCAGCTGGAAGTCGATGTGCTGCTTGAGCACGGCGAACAGCTGCGGAATGATCGCGCCACCGGCAATGCCCATTACCAGCAGCGCCGAGCCGGTCTCGGTGAAACGGCCCAGGCCGCGGATCGCCAGCGGGAAGATCGCCGGCCACATCATCGCGTTGGCGAAGCCCAGCAGGGCCACGAAGGCCACCGACACATAGCCGTGGGTGGCCCAGGCACCGAGGCAGAACACCACGCCCAGCACCGCCGAAATGGTCAGGTAGCGCGACTGCGACACGACCTTGGGGATCAGCAGCAGGCCGACCACGTAGCCCACCAGCATCGCGCCGAGGGTGAGCGAGGTGAACATCTTGGTCTGGTCCAGCGGCAGGTCGAAACCATGGCCGTAGGTGCCGATCGCATCACCGGCCATCACCTCAACGCCCACGTAGACGAACAGGCAAAGCACGCCCAGCCACAGGTGCGGGAACTGGAAGATGCTGCGGCGCTCGGCGGCACCGGCAGCCACCGGCGTGGCGTTGGCCTCGGAGGACTTGATTTCCGGCAGCGGCGAGAACAGCACGGCCACCGCCAGCACCACCAGCAGGCCGGCCATGGCCAGGTAAGGCGCGTGGATCTTGGCGGCGAATTCGTTGAGCAGCTGCGCCTTGGTGGCTTCGTCCGCAGCGGCCACCGTGGCCGACAGGTCACCGATGCCATGCAGCACCACGGTACCGATCAGCACCGGGGCGAGCATGCCGGCGATCTTGTTGCAGATACCCATCAGTGCGATGCGGCGTGCCGCGGTCTCGATCGGGCCGAGGATGGAGATGTAGGGGTTGATCGCGGTCTGCAGCAGCGCCAGGCCGCTGCCGATCACGAACAGGCCACCGAGCGCGCCCGGGTACCAGCGCTGGGTGGCGAATTCGCCGAACAACGCGGCACCACCGGCCATCACCAGCAGGCTCAGGCTCAGGCCCTTCTTCATGCCGGTGCGACGCAGGATCCACGACGCCGGCAAGGCCAGGAAGAAGTAGGACAGGTAGAACACCATCAGCACCAGGAAGGCGCCGACCTCACTGAGTTCGAAGGCCAACTTGACGAAGGTGATCAGCGGGCCGTTGAGCCAGGTGAAGAAGCCGATCAGGAAGAACAACACGCCAACGATGGCGATGGAGGTGGCCACGTTCGGGCGCGCGCTTGCAGCGGGGACGGCGGACATCAGGAGGGCTCCTGCGGCGACGGCCGCAGAACGCGGCGTCGGAGAGTGGCTGGGAACAACGTTGTCACATTCTTTCGATGGACAGCTGCGGTTTGTCAACTTCCACGCGCAGCCCTGTGAACCTCGTGCTGCACTGCGCAACCCGATCGCGGCGCCTCGTGCTGAATGCGCCGGAGGCCTTGGGCCATGTGCGGCAATGGTTCCAACGTGAAACCCGCACTCACGCCATGTAAACGTTTACTGCCTATCGCATTCGTTGCGATGCAGCAACGAAAGTGTCACGAACTCGTTGACATCGTTGTCAGCGGGGTTACAGACTCCGCCCCAATCGCCGCCCCCGATCCCGGGGCCGGCCCCACCTGCAGCAGGAGCCCGCGTGACCGCCAGCCACCCCGCCCCGGCCCATGTCCTGTCCCGAGTCGCGCCCTCGTTCCTGGCCGCCGACGTCGGTGGCACCCATGTGCGCGTTGCCCGGGTCCAGGCCAGCGGTGATGCTGCCCATCCGGTGCAGGTGCTGGAATACCGCAAGTACCGCAATGCCGACCATGCTGGCCTCAGCGCGATCCTGTCCGATTTCCTGGGTGAAGGCGTGCGTCCTACCCATTGCGTGGTCGCCAGCGCCGGCTATGCCCGCGAAGACGGCACGGTGATCACCGCCAACCTGCCGTGGCCGCTGTCAGCCCGCCAGGTGGAAGCCGACGTCGGCCTGCAGCGGGTCTACATCGTCAACGACTTCGAAGCAGTGGCCTACGCAGCCGCGCAGGTTGACGCCAGTGGCGTGCTGCACCTGTGCGGACCTGACACTGCCGCACGCGGTCCGACCCTGGTTGTCGGCCCCGGCACCGGGCTTGGCGCGGCGCTGTGGATTCCCACCGCGCACGGCCCGGTGGTCCTGCCCACCGAAGCCGGCCAGCCGACCCTGGCGGCCAGCACCGAACTGGAAATGGCCATCGTCCGCCACATGCAGCGTGACCGCGCCCACGTGTCGATCGAACACGCAATCTCCGGCCCGGGCCTGATGAACCTGTACCGCGCAGTGTGTGCGCTGCAGGACCAGGCACCGACCTTGGCCAGCCCCGACGCGGTCACCGCAGCGGCCATGGCCGATACCGATGCGCATGCGCGCCAGGCGCTGGATGTGTTCTGCGGCCTGCTCGGCAGCACCATCGGCGACATGGCCCTGTTCTACGGCGCCCATGGCGGCGTCTACCTGGCCGGCGGCATCCTGCCGCAGATCCGCGAATACCTGCGCGGCAGCACCTTCGTCGAACGCTACCTGCAGAAGGGTCCGATGGGCGAAGCGCTGGCACGCATCCCGGTGAAGGTGGTCGAACACGGCCAGCTGGGCGTGGTCGGCGCTGCCAGCTGGTACCTGCAGCAGCAGTCCGCCGCCTGACACCGCAACAGGCTTCAACGCAATCGCAGCACGCAGTACGTGGCACGCCAACGCACGGGACTTCGCCGCCGCCCCGCGCATGTCATCGCAACCGTAATCGAACACCGCCGCCGGCATCCATTCGAGTGATGAGGAGAGACATCATGAACACCCGCAAGACCCTGCTTTCGGCCGCCATCGTCAGCTGCATCGCCTTCAGTGCGCACGCGCAGCAGCCCCCCCAGACCGCCACCGATCTGGACACCGTCACCGTCACCGGCATCCGCGGTTCGATGGAAAAGTCGCTGGACACCAAGCGCGAAGCCAATGCGCGCGTGGAAGTGGTCACTGCCGAAGACGTGGGCAAACTGCCCGCGCACAACGTCGCCGACACCCTGCAGCGCCTGCCGGGCGTCAACATCAGTTCGTCCAGCGCCGATGAAGGCGGCTTCGACGAAGCCGACCGTGTCAGCCTTCGCGGCACCAGCCCGAGCCTGACCCAGACCCTGATCAACGGCCACACCGTCGGCTCCGCCGACTGGTTCGTGCTCAGCCAGGGCAACAACGTCGGCCGCAGCGTCAGCTACTCGCTGCTGCCGTCGGAACTGGTCAGCTCGGTGGAAGTGAACAAGTCCTCGCAGGCCAAGCTGCAGGACGGCGGCACCACCGGTACCGTCAACATCATCACCCGCAAGCCGCTGGAATTCTCCAAGCAGTTCACCGCTGAAGGCTCGATCGGCGCGGTGCGCTCGGACCAGGCCAAGTCGAACGACCCGCAGCTGTCGGCGCTGTTCAACTACAAGAACGATGAAGGCACCTTCGGCGTGATGCTGCAGGCCTTCAGCCAGAAGCGCGAGCTGCGCCGCGAAGCGCAGGAAATCCCGGGTGGCTTCTTCACTATTGAAGCCAACGATCCGGTGGCCAAGACCAACCCGGATCTGGTCGGCGTACAGGTTCCGGGCCTGCTGGGCTCAACCCTGTTCGAACAGACCCGCAAGCGTACCGGCGGCCTGGTTTCGCTGCAGTTCAAGCCGACCGACGATCTGAGCTTCGTACTCAGCGGCTTCAGCTCCAAGCTGGAAGCGAACAACTACAACCGCAACTTCATGATGTTCGGCAACAGCTTCGGCAAGTCGCAGGCACCTGATCCGGGCTACGTGGTCAAGGATGGCGTGCTGACCCAGGCCAGCTACGTCGGCAAGCCAGGCACGAACTACGCGGTGTACGACATGATCTACCGCGAGTCGACGGCCAAGACCAACTACATCACCCTGGATGCCGACTGGCAGGTCAGCGAAAACCTGACTGCGAAGTTCCAGGCCGGTACCACCAAGGGCACTGGCGAAACGCCGCGCCAGTACATCGCAGAGCTGTTGACCGCCAACGGTGGTGGCGCCAGCTGGACCACCCATGGCAACGGCTCGCCGGTGGACTGGAATGTGGGGGGCGATATCAGCCCTGCCGGCGCCAGCTGGGGCGGTACCTGGGGTAACCAGCAGGTCACTGCGATCGACAAGGAAAAGTGGGCCAACGTCGATTTCAGCCAGTACTTCAATGCCGGCGTATTGAGCTCGATCGATTTCGGCGCCCGCTACGCCGACCACACGCGTGAAGCGAAGTCGCCGGAAGGCGCCACCCCGGGCAACATCTGGGACGCCTTGCGCGGCAGCCCCACCGCCAACTACCCGGGTGGCTTCGCCGGCGACATCGGCGGCAACTTCCCGCGCAACATCTGGTACTACACCCCGGCAGCGCTGCGCAATGCGGTGACCAACAATTCCGAATGGCTGTCGGGCAATGATGGTCCGGATGGCCGCCACAACTACGGCGCCGAATGGAAGGTGACCGAAAAGAACTTCGCTGCCTACGTGCAGGGCAATTTCAGCGGCGACCGCTGGAGCGGCAACGTCGGCCTGCGCTACGTCAACATCAAGCAGGACATCGATACCTACGCCACCGCCACGGGCTCGACCGTGCCGGACGTGAAGAGCCTGTTCGGTGCGTGGACCCGCGAAGCCTTCGAGAACAAGCACAACCGCGTGCTGCCGAGCGCCAACTTCAAGTACGACCTGCGCGACGACCTGGTGCTGCGCCTCGCCGCCTCCCAGACCCAGACCCTGCCTGACTACTCCGCACTGGGTGCGTCTTCGTACGGCTCGGATCTGAACCGCAAGGGCGGCGGCGGCAACCCGAAGCTGAAGCCGGTGATCTCGACCAACTTCGACGCCAACCTGGAGTGGTACTTCATGCCGCGCGGCATGCTGTCGGTCGGTGCGTACTCGATGCGCCTGAAGGACTACGTGGCCTTCAGCACCGAGAAGCAGATGCTGTTCAGCGAGCTGACCAACAGGCTCGAGGAGTACGACATCTCGCGTCCGAAGAACGCCGACGGCAAGGTACGCGGTATCGAAGTGGCCTATGAGCAGCCGATCGGCGAGTACTTCGGCGTCAACGCCAACTACACCTACGCCGATGGCAGCACCGAGCACACCTGGGCCGATGGCACCGACAACCTGCTGGGCACCTCGAAGAACACCTACAACGTGGGTGCCTACTTCGAGAACGACACCTTCGGTGCACGCGTCAGCTACACCCGCCGTTCGTCGTTCCTGATCGGCCTGTCCGGTGCCAACCCTTACTACCAGGATGACTTCGGCACGCTGTCGGCATCGCTGAGCTACAAGGCCACCGACTGGCTGAGCATCAGCTTCGATGCGCTGAACCTCAACAACCCGACCTACAAGTACTACCAGACCGCGGCCATCCCGACCTCGTTCTACAGCAACGGTCGCCAGTACTACCTCAACTTCCGCTTCAAGTACTGATCCAGCGGCGGCAACATCGCCGAGTCGTGCACGCACGCCGGGCCTGGGTCATTCCGGGCCCGGCGTTTTTCATGTATAGCGTTCATCGCACCGTTCCAAGGAGTCGTTCCGATGGTCAAGCCTTCCCGCGCCCGGATGCGCAGCGCACTGCTGCTGGGCAGCCTGTTCGCGATGCTGCCGGCGATGCCGGCACTCGCCGCCGACCCGACGCCCGCCGCTGAAGCTCCTGGCCCGCAGCTGCGCGCCGGCAGCCTGATGCTGATTCCCGCCCCGGCCAATGTGCAGTCCGGCCAGGGCAGCGGCATCAGCGTACGTGCTGGCACCCCGCTGCATGCCGAAGGCGAGGCCGCGCAGCGGGTCGCCACCCAGTTCGCCGACCTGCTGGCGCGCAGCGGTGGCCCGCGCCTTGCGCTGGCCAAGGGCAAGTCGGCCGCCCAGGACGGCGGCATCCGTTTCCAGATCGTCCCGACCTTCCGCGACAGCGGTGAGGGCTACACGCTGGAAAGCAGCGCACAGGGCGTGCTGGTGCAGGCCGGCAACGAGACCGGCCTGTTCTATGGCGCGGCCACCCTTGCCCAGCTCGCCACCGGCGGCAGCAACGGCGTATTGCCGGCGGTGCAGATCCAGGATGCGCCGCGCTTCAGCTGGCGCGGCTTCATGCTCGACTCGGCGCGGCATTTCCAGAGCCTGGACGAGATCAAGCACGTGCTCGACGCGATGGCCGCACACAAGCTCAACACGTTCCATTGGCACCTGACCGATGACCAGGGCTGGCGCATGGAGATCAAGCGCTACCCGAAGCTGACCGAAGTGGGCAGTTGCCGCCTGCCGGCCGGCGACGGTGGCATCGATCCGGTCAGCGGCCAGGAGCACCCGTACTGCGGCTTCTACACGCAGGCGCAGATCCGCGAAGTGATCGCCTACGCCGCCAAGCTGCATATCCAGGTGATTCCGGAAATCGACGTGCCCGGCCATGCCACCGCCGCGATCGCCGCGTATCCGGAGCTGGGTTCGATCAGCACGCCGCTGAAGCCGATCAGCGAATGGGGCGTGTTCCCGAACCTGTTCAACGTGGAAGACAGCACCGTCACCTTCCTGGAGAACGTGCTGGAAGAAGTGATCGCGCTGTTCCCGGCCAAGTACGTGCACGTGGGTGGCGACGAGGCAGTGAAGGACCAGTGGGAAGCTTCGAAGCAGGTGCAGCAGCGCATGCGTGCGCTGGGCATCAAGGATGAGATGGCCATGCAGAGCCACATCATCAAGCGCCTGGAGACCTTCCTGGAGGAACACGACCGGCGCCTGATCGGCTGGGACGAGATCCTCGAAGGCGGGCTGCCGCCACAGGCCACGGTGATGTCGTGGCAGGGCACCGAAGGTGGGCTGGCTGCAGCCAGTGCCGGCCATGACGTGATCATGTCGCCGGTCGGCTACCTGTACCTGGACTACCTGCAGACCGCCTCGCCGAACGAACCGCCGGGCCGACCGACCCAGGTCAACCTCGGCAAGCTCTACAACTTCGAGCCGGTGCCAGCCGAGCTGGCGGCCGACAAGCGCGGGCACATCCTCGGCCTTCAAGCCAACATGTTCACCGAGCACACACGCAGCTACGCACGCCTGCAGCACAACCTGTTTCCGCGCCTGGCTGCGGTGGCCGAGACCGGTTGGAGCACGCCGGAGCATCGTGACTTCCGCGATTTTCTCGCACGCCTGCCCGCACAGTTGCAGCGTTACCGCGCCTGGGGCCTGGCCTACGCGCAGACCCCGTTCGAGGTGGGCGTGGACTACACCGATGATCGCGCGAAGAACACCGTGACCGTGTCGCTGGCCAATCCGCTGGGCTATGAAGTGCGTTACAGCACCGATGGCCAGCCGGTGACCGCGCAGTCGCCGCTGTACCAGCAGCCGCTGACCTCGCCGCTGCCCGCCAACGTACAGGCCGCCGCGTTCTACCAGGGCCAGATGCTGGCCGCGAAACCGACCATCGCCGCGTTCACCGCGCAGTCGCTGCTCAGCCGCCGCAGCGATGAACTGCTCAGCTGCGTGGGCAAGAAGGGGCTGGTGCTGCGCCTGGAAGACGATGGTCCGCGCGAGGGAACGCGTGCTGTGTTCAACGTGGACATCTTCCAGCCTTGCTGGCGCTGGCCGCAGGCGCAGCTGGACGATGTCGGCAGCGTGAAAGTCCGTGCGGGCCGCATTCCGTACTACTTCCAGCTGGCCCACGACGAACCCAAGCGCCGCTTCGAGAAGGCCAAGCGTGCGCACGGCGAGATGCAGGTGCGTCGCGGTGACTGCAGCGGCAAGGTGCTGGCTGAGGTACCGCTACCGGCCAAGCCGGATGCCGATGGCTTCGTGACGCTACGCGCCACGCTGCCGAAGGGGACCCAGGGCACCGGTGACCTGTGCATCAACTTCACCGGCGATACGCGCCCGGCGATGTGGGTGCTGGATGAGGTGACGCTGGGGAAGTAACGGCAGGTCTGTCCTGGTGGGTGCCGACCTTGGTCGGCACCTCGGGCAGTCCATCCACGCTTGGCGTGGATCTACTGAAATTCCATCCACGCTTGGCGTGGATCTACTGGTAGGTGCCAACCTTGGTTGGCACGCCTTTACCCCCGCCAGCGCAGCAGCAGGTCGCGCAGCGGGGTCAGCGCGGTGGCCATGCCGGCCAGCACGCCAATCGTGTTGGCCAGCGCATCCATCGGGTCGGCCATGCGGTTGCTGGTCAGCGCGCCCTGCGCGAACTCGATGCCGATGCCCATCAGCACCAGGCCCACGCCCACCCACAGCAGCGGGCGGCCGCGACGGAACAACTGCACCGCGCTGCCGGCGAGGATGAAATAGGCGAGGAAGTGCTCGCCCTTGTCGCTGTTTTCCGGCAGCGGGATCGGCGGCGGCGGGATCAGGCAGACCACGATCACCAACAGCACCGCCAGCGCCCACAGCACGCCCCACAGCCGCGGCCGCTGCAGCGGCTTGATCACCGGCAACACGTCACTCACAGGCGCCAGCTCAGGTCACCCAGCTCGAACGCCGGCTCGAAATCGACGCCCCGTTGCAGGCCGATAGCCTGGAAGCGCTCGCCCATCTCGGTCGGCAGGGTCAGCTTCTTCACCTGGTCACGCAGCTGGATGCGGCCGACCTCATCTGTGCGTTCCTCGGCCAGCAGCAGCACCTGGTCCAGGCCGTTGCCGAGCAGGAAACTGGCCTGGCTGCAGTAGCCGGCCAGCTCGAAACCGCCGTGCAGGCCGGCTTCGGCCATCGCGGTGAAATCGACCGAAGCAGTGATGTCCTGCAGGCCCGGCCAGCGGTAGATCTCGTTGTGCACGTGCTGGCGATAGAACGCGCGCACGGTGCCGTCATCGCGATCTTCCATGTAGAACTCGCCACGGTTGTAGCCGTAGTCGACGAACAGCATTGCACCACGCTGCAGGCCACCGGCCACCGCCTGCAGCCAATACGGCAGCTGCGGCAGCACTTCGGAGCGGTAGCCCTCGGGAAAGGGCTTTTCCAGGTAGCGTTCCAGATGGCGCACCGCACCGTTGAGCAGAATGTCGGCCGGCTGCGCACCGCGGATGAAGTTGCCATCGCCATCGAGCTCGACGGTCTCCTCGTACACCTCGCCGTCCCTGATCAGGAAGCGCGGAGTCGGCAGCGCGTCGATCACCTCGTTGGCGAACACCACACCCTCCCAATCCTCTTCGAACGGGCGGTCGATCCAGTCGACGCGCGCGGCCAGCTCGGTCGGCAGGTTCTGCTGCAGACGCTGCTGCTGGCGCTCGCGCAGGTCCGCACTGGGTTCGAGGATGGCGTAGCGCGCCGGCAGTGCGTCCAGCTCGGCCAGGCGCAGCAGCACGGCTTCGGCGAAGGCGCCGGTGCCGCCGCCCAGCTCCAGCATGCGCGCCTGCGCGCCCAACTGGGCGAACACCGGGGCCAGTGCATTGGCCACGCTGCCGGCGAACAGGCTGCCGAGCTCGGGCGCGGTGGTGAAGTCGCCGCTGCCGCCGAACTTGCTGGCGCCGGCGCTGTAATAGCCCCAGCCGGGGGCATACAGGCACAGCTCCATGAACCGCGAGAACGGCATCGCCCCGCCCTGCGCAAGGATTTCAGCGCGCAGGGCGGCGGCCAGCAGGTCGCTGTGGGCCAGGGCATCGGCTTCGGGCAGAGGGAAGGTGGGCTGCATGGCGTCTTCGAATGCGGTGACAATGGTGCACAGGATAGCCGAGCCTTGGAGGACCCTCGATGAGCGACACCACCCCCGTGGTCCTGATCACCGGCAGCGCGCGCCGGATCGGCGCGGCCATTGCCCGCCAGTTCCATGCCTGTGGCTGGTCGGTGGTGCTGCATGCCAACACCTCCAGCGCCGAGCTGCAGCAGGCTGCGTTCGATTTCGACAACGTGCGCCCCGGCAGCGTGCTGGCGCTGCAGGCCGACCTGCGTGACGCCGACGCGCTGACCGATCTGGTGGAACAGGCCGTGACCCACTTCGGCCGCCTGGATGCGCTGGTCAACAACGCCTCCAACTTCTTCCCTACCCCGCTGGGCCAGGTCACCGCCGAGGCGATGGACGAGCTTTACGCGGTCAATGCACGGGCGCCCCTGCTGCTGTCGCAGGCGGCAGCTCCGTACCTGCGCCGCCAGCACGGCTGCATCGTCAACCTGACCGACCTGCACGGCACCGACCCGATGCGCGACCACATCGCCTACACGATGGCCAAGGCCGCGCTGGAGATGGCCACCCGCTCGCTGGCGCTGGAACTGGCGCCGAAGGTGCGGGTCAACGCGGTCGCCCCCGGCGCGATCCTGTGGCCGGAACAGGGCAAGGACGATTTCGCCCGCGAGGCGCTGCTGGCGCGCACGCCGCTGGCGCGGATCGGCACCGTGGAAGAGATCGCCGAGGCGGTGTACTGGCTGGTGGCCGATGCCAGCTTCGTCACCGGCCATACCCTGCGCGTGGATGGCGGGCGTACGGTCAGCTGAGGCGTTGCCGGGATGCATGATGGGGGTCAGATCCCTTTTCCCGGCGGGAAAAGGGATCTGACCCCGTCATTCGAGCTCCACGACCTCGAACGCTTCACCAAACTGCCTGTGCGCACGCCACAGCGTGGCCAGGTCCTGGCCGCTGACCGGGTCGACGAAGCCCGGCGCAATGTCCGCCAGCGGCTTCAGTACGAAGGCATGCTTCAGCTCCGGGCGCGGGATGCGCAGGTGGCCAGGGCCCTCCACCACCAGGTCGCCGTAGAACACCACATCGATGTCCAGGGTCCGGTCGGAGAAGCGCGGGCCACTGCGGTCACGCCCGTGCGCGTCTTCCAGCGCATGCAGCCAGTCGTCAAGTTCCTGCAGTGGCAAGTCGGTCTCGATCGCCACCGCATTGTTGAGGAAGGCCGGGCCATCGAAGCCGACCGCAGCGGTACGGTAGGCGGGTGACACCTGCAGCGCGCCGAAGCGCTCGCGCAGGGCCGTCACCGCGGCGTGGAGGTAGCGGCGGGGCTGGACGTTGCTGCCCAAGCTCAGGAGCACGGTGGTCATGCGGTTCAGGTGACGGCACTTGGGGGGGCGTGGACATGCCGTCGTCACGGCGGCCTGCCTACAATCCGGGACGCACATGATAGGGCACCGACATGACCTATTGCGTTGGAATCGAGGTGGACGAGGGCCTGGTCTTCGCCGCCGACACCCGGACCAATGCCTCGCTGGACGATGTGCGCGTGCACCGCAAGCTGCACGTGTTCGGGTACCCCGGCCAGGCAGCCTACGTACTGATGGCGGCTGGCAACCTGGCCACTACCCAGCTGCTGGTGTCGCGCCTGGTCCGCGACGCCGACGAGCGGCGTACGCCCAACCTGCGTGACATGGCCCACCTGTTCGAGGCCGCGGCCTACGTCGGCCAGTTGCTGGTCGACAGCCAGGTCAAGACCGAGCACAGCGAGCACGGCCATGACGGGGTCAACACCCAGGCCACGCTGATCTTCGGCGGCCAGGTTGCCGGTGAACGCCCAGGGCTATACATGGTCTACCCCTTGGGCAACGCCATCGCCGCCTCGCCGGAGACGCCCTACCTGCAGATCGGCGAATCCAAGTACGGCAAGCCGATCCTCGACCGCATCCTCAGCCCGGCAACACGCCTGGAAGATGCCGCACGCACGGCGATTGTCTCGCTGGACTCCACCATCCGTTCCAACCTGTCGGTGGGCCTGCCGATCGACCTGGCGCTGCTGCGCGACGGCGAACTGCGCATCGGCCAGCAGCTGCGGCTGGGTGCGGATTCAGCGCTGTATGCGGACATCCACCAGAACTGGTCGCGGCGGCTGGAACAGGCGGTGGACAGCCTGCCGCGGTTTCCGTGGGAAACCGCCGAACGGTAGTGCCGGCCGCTGGCCGGCAACCGCAATGATCCCACCACACGCAGACGCCGGCCAGCGGCCGGCACTACCGCGGCGTCAGCCCAGCGCTTCGGCCACCGCGCGGAACACCTGCTGCATCTGCAGCGGCTTACGCAGCACATGCACTTCCACGCCAGCGGGGAATGCATCGGCCGATACATCCACCGTTGCGTCTTCCAGCACCAGCGCCGGGCCGCGATAGCCCAGTACAGCCATCTCGCCCAGCAGCTGGCTGGCCGGCAGCAGCTTGGAACCGGCGTCGGCGATCACCAGTGCCGGCAACGCCTCCTGCTGCATCCAGCGCAGCGCCGCCGGACCATCGGACGCCAGTTGCAGCTGATAGCCCTGGCTGGAAAGCGCATTGCCGAGCAGCGACAGGCGGGTGGCTTCGCCATCGACCACAAGGATCGACTGGCCACTGCCCAGCGCCACCAGCTGCTCGATCGGCTCGCTGCCATCAATGGCCTCATGCATCGGCAGACGCAGTTCGAAGCAGGTGCCCTGCCCCGGCTGGCTGCTGACGTGGATGCTGCCGCCGGCGCCTTCAACGATGCGCTTGCAGGAAATCAGGCCCAGGCCGGTGCCATCGGCCTTGGTGGTGAAGAACGGGTTGAACAGGTGCGAGAGCGTGTCCGCATCCATGCCGATGCCCTCATCGACCACACGGATCTGCATCCAGTCCACGCCATCGCGTTGGCCGGCATGGCTGGCGGTCAGGCTCAGCCGGCCCCCGTTGGGCATCGCCTGGATCGCGTTGAGCGCCAGGTTCAACATCACCTGCTGCAGCTCGGTGTAATTGGCATCGACCACCAGGCCCTGGTCCTGCACCTGCAGTTCCAGGCGCACGGCATCGGGCACGTTGCTGCGCAACAGGAGTGCCACCGCATCGAACAGGCCATCGATCTCGATGCGTTCACTCGGCTTGCGCGAGCCACGCACGAACGACAGCATCGATTCGGCCATCTCGTGGCCACGACGACCACACTCGGCGATGACGTCGGCCAGGTGGTGCAGCTGTGGATCGTCGGTACGGGCCTTCAGCAGGTCCGGCATGATCAGCAGCGGCTGCAGGATGTTGCGCAGGTCATGGCTGAGGCCGGCGGCGAGCAGTGACAGGCTTTCCAGCCGCTGTGCGCGCATCAGCTCGGTTTCCACGCGTGCGCGTTCAACAGCGCTGCGCGCCTCGCGGATCGCGCGCGCCACCGCCGACGGCAGGCGCGCCGGCAGGTGCTTGATGATGTAGTCGTTGGCACCCTTCTGCAGTGCCGCCACTGCGTTCTCCTCACCCATGGTGCCGGAGACGAAGATGAAGGGCACTTCCGGTGAGGTCTCACGCACGATGCGCAGTGCATCGTCACCGGAGAACCCCGGCATGCTCAGGTCGGACAGCACGATGTCCGGCACGAACGCAGCCAGCGCCTGGCGCAGCTCGACCTCGCTCTCGACACGCTCGAAACGGGCTTCCAGGCCCGCATCGAGCATCTGTTCGGACATCAGCTCGGCATCTTCCGGGGAATCTTCCACCAGCAGGATGCGCAGCGCCCCCAGGGCGGGACCGGTCAGGGGCATGGGCTCACTCGAGTTCCGGTGCCTGGTTGATCAACGCCCAGAACTTGCCCAGGGTCTGCACCGCGCCAAAGAACTGGTCCACGTCCACCGGCTTGACCACGTAGGCGTTCACGCCCATGTCCCAGCTGCGGGCGAGGTCGCTTTCCTCGCGCGAGGACGACAGGATCACCACCGGCAGGCGCTTGAGTTCTTCGTGCTCGCGGATCTGCCGCAGCACTTCCAGGCCATCCATGCGCGGCATCTTGATGTCCAGCAGCAGCACCGCCGGCAGGCCTTCCTCACGGTTGGCGAAGGCGCCGCGGCGCAGCAGGTAGTCCATCACTTCCACGCCGTCTTCGACGTGCACGATGGGATTGGCCAGACGCGCCTCTTCCAGAGCGTCGATTGCCATTTCGGCATCGGCCGGGCTGTCTTCGGCGAGAAGAATGGTGCGCAGAGTCGTCATGCAGAGGGACCTTGTTTGTCCGCGTCGATCGCGGGAGGCAGGTAGAAGTGGAAGGTGGCGCCGACGTCAGGCTCGGCTTCTGCCCAGATACGGCCGCCATGGCGGGTCAGCACGCGGCGCACGCTGGCCAGGCCGATGCCGGTACCCGGGTAGTCGCTGGCCTTGTGCAGGCGCTGGAACACACCGAACAGTTTGGCGGCGTACGCCATGTCAAAGCCTGCACCATTGTCGCTGACCGTGAACTGATGACCACCGTCGGGCTGCAGCTGGTAGTCCACGCGGATCTTTGCCGGCTCGCGGTTGCCCGAGTACTTCACCGCGTTGCCGAGCAGGTTCAGCCAGACCTGGCGGATCATGTTTTCATCGCCGACCACGATCGGCAGCGGTGCGATGCTCCACTCCACCTGATGCGCATGGCCGTTGTTTTCGGCCTCGGCCTGCAGGTTGGAATCGAGCATGGCACGGGTATCGGCCACCAGCGACTGCATGTCCACCGCCTGCTGGCGCATCGCCACGCGCCCCAGGCGCGAGTAGACCAGCAGGTCGTCGATCAGGGCTGCCATGCGCCGCGCCGAACTGGATATCACTTCAAGGTAATGGCGGCTCTTGTCGTCGGCCTGCTCGCCCAGATGGCGCGACAGCTTGTCGGAGAAACCAGCAACATGGCGCAGCGGCGCACGCAGGTCGTGCGAGACCGAATAGCTGAACGCCTCCAATTCGCGGTTGACCTCCGATACCTGCGCCACCTTGCCCTCCAGCTGGCGGTTCAGCTCTTCCACGCGCAGCTGCACGGCCCGCTGCACGGTGACGTCACTGACGGTCAACAGCACCACCTCGTCATCGGTATCGGGCAGCGGCATGCGCCGGGCGTTGAGCAGCATGTAGCGCACCATGCCGTCGGCGGCGCGCTGTTCGTGCTCGAAGTCCCATAGTTCGCGGCCACGCAGCAGCACATCGGACAGTCGCTGGCGCATGACCGGATCCCGCCAGGCGCCATCACCGACCGATTCCAGCAGCAGGCCATCGGCACGCTCATCCTGCAACCCGTACAGCTCAGCAAATGCAGGATTGTGCAGCTGTACGCGCAACTCACGATCCAGCAGCACGATCGGCTCACGCACAGTCTGCAGTACCGACGCCGCGCGCGCGGCCGAGCGCTGCGATTGCTGCTCCGCATGCAGGCGGCGGCCGATCTGCCGCTGCAACAACCACAGCACCAGGCCCAGCAGGGCCAGCTGCACCACCAGCGAGCTCCAGGAAACAAACTCGGTCTGCCTGCGCTGGCGTGCGGCCTGCTCGGCGCGCAGAGCCAGCAACTTTTCCTCGCTGGCCTGCAGCTCCTCGACCAGGCCACGGATCGGGTAACGCGTGCTCAGGTCCTGCACCAGTTCACGCTGGTCGCTGTTCGGTTCGGACTTGGCCAGCTCGCGCGCGACCGCCAAGCGCCCGTCCAGCATCGACTCGATGCGGCCGATGCGGATCAGCTGTTCGGGATTGTCGCGGGTCATGCGGCCGAGCTGGGCCAGCCGGCCCGGTATTTCATTCGCTTTGGCCATGCGCTCACGCAGGCCCGGCGCGTCCACACCCTTGGACAGCGTCAGCGCAGCCGATTCGACATCGCGGACATCGGCCTGCAGCTGTTGCAGGGCCACGCCCACGGCCTGGGTGTGGCTGACCCAGGCCATCGCTTGTTCGTTGTCCTGCTGCAGTTTGCGCAGGGTCAACCACGGCACCACGATGATCGCGGCAGCCGCCAGCGCCAGGGCCGGCAATCGCCAGCGATCCCAGACGTCATCACTGAAAACCTGCGCCATAGTTCCTCGTCAGCACGGCCGCGGAGCGTAGGCCGATACCGGCCCGGCTGCGGCGGAACGGGCAATATAGCGCAGGCGGTCACAACTCTGGAGTTTCCAGCCTGGTTGGCTGAACGGGCTCCGGAAACCCACGGTAGGGCCGGGCAGGGCCGTCGGCTCTGCTTCGTAGAGTCGAGGTCGCTCGACTGCTCGGGCGGTTGACTCGGGGGTTGATCTGCAGTGGAGCGAGCCGAGCAAGCTCGAATCTACCCGGGCAGTGGGCGCCCCATGCGGGGCGCCCACCGGGTTCAGCGCTTGGCGGCCGCGCTGACCTTCAATGCGGCGGCATCGACGCGGGTCACGCCCTTGATGCCCTTGGCAGTTGTGACCGCCTTGTCTTTCTCGGCCTGGGTGGCCACGGCACCGCTCAGGCTGACCACGCCGTTCACCGTTTCCACCTTGATTTCGGTGCCCGGGACGTTGCTGCTGGCCAGCAGGTCGGCCTTCACCTTGGTGGTGATCCAGCTGTCGGTCACCGGCTCGTTGGAATCATGGCGGTCGGCGTGGGTGGCCGGATGAGTGCTGGTCGGCGGGCTCTTCGCGGCCGGATCCTTGGCGAATGCGGCCGAGGAGGACAGCGCCAGGCCCAGCGTCAGGGCGGAAGCAATCAGCGTGCGGGTGGTATTGCTCATCGTGTCGTACTCCTTCGGAATGTGCTGCCAGTCTGGACATACCGGCGTAGAGCAGGCGTGGCGTTACGGTCATGCTGCCGTGAATCGAAGCGTTTCCAACGGCAACGGTTCAGTTTTGGCCTGCCATCCCCCGTCGTTTACCCTGCCCTTCCCCACTGCCGGAGCTCTGCCATGCGCCCCGACCTGCAACTGGCCCTGATCGGCTACGGCCTCGCCGGCCGCGTCTTCCATGCGCCCCTGATCCAGCACACGCCCGGCCTGGTGCTGCACAGCATCGTCAGTTCGCAACGCGACACGCTGCTGCGCGCGTTCAGCGACGTGCACGTGCGTGCCACTCCGCAGGAAGTGCTCGGCGATCCTGCAGTGGATGCGGTAGTGATTGCCACACCGAACGAACAACACGCTCCGCTGGCCATCGCGGCGTTGGCCGCGGGCAAGCACGTGCTGGTCGACAAACCGTTCGCGCTGGACGTGGCCGAAGCGGAAACGGTACTGGCTGCGGCGCGCGACGCCGGGCGCATCGCTACGGTGTTCCAGAACCGGCGCTTCGACGCCGACTTCCTCACCCTGCAGGCACTGCTGGCGCAAGGCGTGCTGGGTGATGTTGCCGAATGCCACGCGCACTTCGACCGTTACCGGCCGCAGGTGCGCGACCGCTGGCGCGAGCAGGATGGCCCCGGTAGCGGCCTGTGGTACGACCTGGCACCGCACCTGCTGGACCAGATGCTGGAGCTGTTCGGCTGGCCACAGTCGATCGATGCCGATCTGGCCGTGCAGCGCGAAGGCGGCAGCGGCATCGATTACTTCCATGCGGTGCTGCACTACCCACGGCATCGCGCAATCGTGCATGCCGGTTCGCTGGTTGCGGCGCAGACACCACACTTCAGCGTGCATGGCAGCAAGGCCAGTTGGATCAAGCACGGCCTGGACGTGCAGGAAGCGCAGTTGCGGCGTGGGGTTGCGCCGGGGGCGCCAGGCTGGGGCATCGATCCACGGCATGGTGAGCGGGTGCACTGCGATGCGGAGGACAACGTGCAGCGCAGTACTGTCGACAACCTGCCCGGTGACTACCGGCGGTTGTATGCGCAGTTCGCGGCGGCGATGCATGGTGACGGCGAAGCGACGGTCAGCCCGATGCAGGCGCTGCAGCTGATGCGGTTGCTGGAGGCGGGGATGGTCAGTGCGCGCGAAGGGCGGCGGGTTCAGTTGGGGTGACCGGCAGGGCTGCGCCCTGCACCTACCGAATCAACGGCAACGTCAACGTCAAAGCAATAGCTGGCTATCCATGGGATGGCGGGGGGGCCGCTCACGCCCCCGCAACCGGACCCACTCCGCCTTCGACAGTTATCCGCGCCCGACGGTAGGTGTCGACCTTGGTCGACACATCCACGCCAGGCGTGGATGACGTGGGAACGATCGGAGACGGCTTTTGTAGAGTCGAGCCAGCTCGACTGGCTTCATGGGGTCAGAGCCCTTTCCTACGGAAAGGGATCCGCCCCCACCGCAGTGATTACGACTTCTTGATCGCGTGACCGCCGAATTCGTTGCGCATCGCCGACAACAGGCGGTCGGTGAACGAATTCGATTCACGCGAGCGCAGGCGTTCCAGCAGCGACAAGGTGATCACCGGCGCCGGTACATCCAGTGCGATCGCTTCGGCAACCGTCCAGCGACCTTCGCCGGAGTCTTCCACGTACGGTGCAATGCCATCCAGCGACGGATTGCGCTTGAGCGCCTCGGTGCTAAGGTCCAGCAGCCACGAACGCACCACGCTGCCGTGGCGCCACACCTCGGCCACCTGGGCCAGGTCCAGCTCCATTTCCTGCTTGCGCTCCATCAGTGCGAAGCCTTCGGCGTAGGCCTGCATCATTCCGTACTCGATGCCGTTGTGGACCATCTTGGTGAAGTGGCCGGCGCCGGACGGGCCGACACGCGCCCAGCCGCGGTCTTCGGCCGGTGCCAGCGTGCGCAGCAGCGGTGCGACCTGCTCCACCACCGACGCTTCACCACCGACCATCAGGCTGTAGCCTTCCTGCAGGCCCCACACGCCACCGCTGGTGCCGCAGTCGACATAGCCCAGGTCGTCCTCGGCCAGCGCCTTGGCGCGGCGGATCGAGTCCTGATAGTTGGAGTTGCCGCCGTCGATGACGATATCGCCTTCAGCCAGGTGCGGGGTCAACTGGCCCAGGGTCTGGTCGACGGTTTCGCCGGCCGGCACCATCAGCCACAGCACGCGCGGTACCGGCAGGGCGGCGACGGCCGCGGCCAGCGAATCAACCACTTCCAGGCCGGCCTCGGCAGCGCGCTGGCGGGCGCCCTCGCCCGGGTCGTAGCCGACCACGCGGTGGCCGCCGCGATGCAGGCGCTGGGCCATGTTGGCGCCCATGCGGCCGAGGCCGATCATTGCAATGTCCATTGTTTCACCTTCAGTTGGGGTCTAGGGTCAGGCTGCCTGGCCTGCCGGTAGCCGCGCAGTGGCGCAGCTGCGCCTCGCGCCAACGCCGGTAGAGCGTGGTATGCAGATTGTGCACCGCCAGATCGATCGAAAACGGCGTTCGCGGGTTGCGATCAAGCAGGCGGGCGATGTGGTAGCCGATGGGACGTATACCGCGCGGGTGCACATAGATCACGAACTGCTGGTAGAACGGATCGTCCAGCAGCTGGTCCATTCGCGCGAGCGTGTCGTGGTAGCGCGGTTCCAGCCGTGCACGAAGGTCCGGGTCGCGCTCGAACAGCAGCCGCTCGAAGTAGCGCCGGCCGACGCGCGGAATACGCTGCGCCAGCGTCCACAGTTCGGCATTACGCTGGTCGTACCAGGCCAGGCCGCCATGCTCAGCCAGTGCCTGCGCGGCGCCCTCGCCCACCTCGACCACGACGAAGTTCTCGGCCTGGTTGCTCAGGTCATCCAGCGTGCCCTTGTCATACACATGCTCGATGAAACCGGGCACGCCAACGAAGGCCTGCCGCCCCATCGCCGACGTGCGCACCGCCTTGCCATCGGCGAAGAAATCGCCGGCATGCGCGCCAAGCAGGATGCTGTCGGTCTTGTGCAGGGCGAGGAAGGTGCCGATCGACAGTTCATCCGCTGCGAACTCAGTATCGAATGCAGCATCGCCATACAGCTCTCGTTGCGTGGCCAGCTGCGCGACCTGGCGGCCGACCCCGCATTCGGCACGCACGGCACCGCTGTAGAACGTCTGCAGCGCCTGGCTGTTGCCCGCGCTGGGCACGAAGCCACGGCCGAAACTACGCGTGCGCTGCCAGCCCTGTGCCTGCGCGCCCTGCAGTCCGAAGCCGATCCAGCCCAGCTGCGGGCCGGAGAAGCGGAAGGCCGGGTTGTCCTGCAATGCCGAGGCCGTACGTTGCGTGGCTGCCCCCAACTGGAAGGCATAGGCGCAGACCGTGGCCGGATCTTCCAGCAGTTGCTGCAGCAGCGCCTGCCGAGCCTGGGTCGGCAATGCCGTCGGCCAGCGCACGCGCAGATCACCTGCCGCCTGCGCTTCAGCCAGCGACGCACGCGTGCACACCGGACCACCCTGCACCTGTGGCGCGGCCACCGTCGCCTCGTCGAATTGCCAGCCCAACCGCTGCAGCAGGCCCTGCGTGCAGTCGATGGGAGCTGCCGTGACCAGCGGCGGGGCCAGCAACAGGGCCACGCACATGAACCTGCCGCGCACGCTCAACCCTGGTCCAGGCTGGCCGGTGCGGGTTCCGGTGGTGCGGTCGGAGGCGGCGCGGGCGGGGCTGCGGCCGCCGGCAGATACTGCTGCAGGCGCTGGAAGAAGCGGCGATAGAACTCGGCATCGGTGACCGTGCTGCTGGCCACTTTCACCAGCGAGTCGTCATTGCTGCCGAACGGCAGCGACACCGAGCCCAGCGCACCGACACCGACACTGGCTGAGGTCGGGCTCTTCTTCAGCGCGTAGCGGTCCTGCACCGCGCTGACGAACACCAGCGTCTGGCTGCCACGCGGCGCGCAGGAGATGCGCAGCACCAGCTGTTCGTGGTCATCCTCGCGCGGCTGGAAGTTCTTGTTGCCTTCCACCTGCGTGTCGTCGGAACGGGCGATTGCGTAGCCCTGGCTGAGCAGCGTGCGCCGCGCAGCCTCGCAGGCGTCAGCCGCGCGGCCATCGACGGTGCGCGAGAAGGTATCGCCGGAATCAAAGGATTCGCGCAGCACGGTGCTGTCGGCGGCACGACCACCGCAGGCCGACAGGATCAGGGCGCTGGCGAGCGCCACGGCAGCACTGGAAAAACGGGAGGCCCGCATGGGTACTCCTGCGAGGACAGTACGGCCAAGGGTAGTCCCGCGCCCGTGTGCGGCAGGTCGAAAGTACGCCCACCAGACCCCGTCGTTGCGGCCTGTTCATGCACCGGTAGCGCCGGGCCATGCCCGGCGGAAGCGCGCGATGCACTTCGCTCGCCGGGCATGGCCGGGCGCCACTTGGAATGAGGTCCTCAAACGCAAAGGGGCCGGCAATGCCGGCCCCTCGGGTATCTAACGTCTCGCCCCGGCTCAGTCAGCCCAGCGACCGGCACCAGTGGACTGCGGCAGCACCTGCGCCGACAGCGGGCGATCGTTGGCCAGCAGGTTCACCGCATCGGACAGGATCGACGCGGACTCGCGCAGCAGCGGGTCCGGACGCTTCTCGGCAGCCTTTTCGCGGGCGGCATCCTTGACGATGTCGCGCTCGTTGCCGGTCAGACCGTCATCGCTACTGTCATCGGCCAGCGGGTCCAGGGCCAGGCCCAGTTCCTTGCGCATCACCTGGCGCTCCTTGCGCTGGGTGTCCTGGCGCTCACGCTCTGCGCGACGGGTGGCCTCGTTGAGCGAGATGTACTTCTTCGCGGCCTCGGTGCGGAACTGCTGCACGTCCTCGTTCCACCACTGGAATTCCTTGTCGGCGGCAATGCGCGCGTCATGGCGGGTTTCCAGCTTCGGCAGCAGAGGCGCGAAGTTGCCGTACTGGGTGTGCGGCACGGCGGCGATGCGGGTCCACGGCAGCGCGTTGTCGTAGGTGCTCTCGCCGAATTCGGTTGCATCGACGCTGGCCGGGAACGCCAGGTCCGGCACCACACCCTTGTGCTGGGTGCTGCTGCCGCTGATGCGGAAGAACTGGGCGATGGTCAGCTTGACTTGGCCGAAGCGCTGGGTTTCGCCACTCGGCCAACGGTCGAGGTCGACGATGTTCTGCACGGTGCCCTTGCCGAAGCTGGTCTCACCGATCACCAGTCCACGACCGTAGTCCTGGATGGCGCCGGCGAAAATCTCGGAGGCCGAGGCCGAACCGCGGTTGATCAGCACCGCCAGCGGGCCGTCCCAGGCCACGCCCTGGTTGCGGTCGCTGTTGACGGTGATGCGACCACCGGATTCACGCACCTGCACCACCGGGCCCTGCTCGATGAACAGACCGGTCAGTTCAATGGCTTCATCCAGCGAACCACCGCCGTTGTTGCGCAGGTCCAGCACCACGCCGTCCAGCTTGTCGTTCTTGAAGCCGGCCAGCAGCTTGGCCACGTCGCGGGTCGCCGAAGCGTAGTCGGCGGCATTACGGCGACGACCTTCGAAGTCCTGGTAGAAGGTCGGCAGCTTGATCACGCCGATCTTGCGTGCCGGCTCGCCGTTGGCAGCCGGAATGCTCATGGTCTCGCCCTTGGCGGCCTGTTCGGCCAGGCGCACCTTCTGCCGGGTCAGCACCAGGGTGTGGTGCTTGCCGTCGGCACCTTCGGCCGCCGGAATGAACTCCAGCTTGACCTCGGTGTCCTTGGCGCCGCGGATCTTGGCCACGACATCGTCGATGCGCCAGCCGATCACGTCCTCGACCAGGCCGGACTTGCCCTGGCCAACGCCGACAATGCGGTCACCCGGCTTCAGCGTGCCGTCCACCGCCGCCGGACCACCGGCGATGATCTCGCGGATCACCACCACGTCGTCCTGGCGCTGCAGCTGCGCGCCGATACCTTCCAGCGACAGCGACATCGCCTGGTTGAAGTTCTCGGCGGTACGCGGGGTGAAGTAGTCGGTATGCGGATCGACCGCACTGGTGTACGAATTCATGAAGAACTGGAAGACGTCTTCGCCCTTCAGTTCGTTGACTGATTTCTGCAGCGTCGCATAGCGCTTGTCCAGCGTCTTGCGGATGTCGTCCGGCTTCTTGCCGGCCAGCTTCAGGCGCAGCCAATCGTTCTTGACCGACTTGCGCCACAGCTCGTCCAGTTCGGCACTGCTGGCCGCCCACGGCACCTTCTTGCGGTCGTATTCGAAGCGCTCGTCGGCGGTGAAGTCCGGCTCCTGCTTGAGCAGCCTGCGTGCATACGCCACGCGTTCGCCGACCCGCTGCTTGTACACCGCAAACACCTGGAACGCCGGCTCCAGCTCGCCACCACGGATGGCCGAGGAAATGTTCGCCTCGAACGGCGCGAAGCGCGCCACGTCGGCCTGGGTGAAGTACTGCTTGCCGCCGTCCAACGTTTCCAGGTAACGCTTGAACACGTCCTTGGAAGTGGCCTCGTCCAGCGCGCGCGGCCGATAGGCGTAGCGGCTGTCGGACAACAGGCCGTACACCAGCTTGGAGGTGGTCACCTGATCGGCAGTTGCCGCTGCGGGCAATGCAGGCGAGTCGGCCTTGGCCGCCAGCGCCAGCGGCGCGACCAGCGCCAGGGCCATCAGGAATGCGGGGGCTTTGAATTTCATTGACGTGCTCGAAGGCGCCTTGCCAAGGGGGAGACTGCGGGGTGTTCAGACACCACGACAGTGCCGAAAGTTGCCGGGTTTGTCACCCGGCCGCGCTCGGTGGAAAACCAGCCTAGCGGGGCCGGTGTAGCAAATTGTGAATGCAGGCGAAGGCACGGCCGAGCCCTTGCTCGGCAAGCCGTCAGCAAGCAGCCGAGCATGGGCTCGGCTCTATAGCAGGCAAAGGCGTGCGAACCAAGGTTCGCACCCACCGGGACGGTTCGCACCCACCGAAGGTGGCGGGCCGCGCCCGCCTGGGGCCTCAGGAGACCCCTGCGCCCTTGGCCTGGACGTCGGCGTGGTACGACGAGCGCACCATCGGGCCGGAGGCCACGTGGCTGAAGCCCAGCTCGTAGCCGTAGTCTTCCAGCGCCTTGTAGTCTTCCGGCGTCCAGTACTTCAGCACCGGATGGTGGTGCGCGGTCGGCTGCAGGTACTGGCCGATGGTGATCATGTCCACGTCATGCGCGCGCAGGTCGCGCATGGTGGCCTTGATCTGTTCGAACTCTTCGCCCAGGCCCAGCATGATGCCGCTCTTGGTCGGCACCTCCGGATGCTGCGCCTTGAAGTTCTTCAGCAGGTTCAGCGACCACTGGTAGTCCGCACCCGGACGCACGTTGCGGTACAGGTCCGGCACGGTTTCAATGTTGTGGTTGAACACATCGGGCGGGTTCTGCGCCAGGATCTCCAGCGCGCGCTCCATGCGGCCCTTGCCACGGAAGTCCGGGGTCAGCACTTCGATGCGGGTGCCCGGCGACTTCTCGCGGATGGCGGTGATGCAGTCGACGAAGTGCTGGGCACCGCCGTCGCGCAGGTCATCGCGGTCGACGCTGGTCACCACCACGTACTTCAAGCCCATGTCGGCCACGGTCTGGCCAAGGCTGGCCGGCTCGTTGGCATCCGGTGGCTTCGGGCGGCCATGGGCGACGTCGCAGAACGAGCAGCGGCGGGTGCAGACTTCGCCGAGGATCATGAACGTTGCCGTGCCGTGGCCGAAGCACTCGTGGATGTTCGGGCAGCTGGCTTCCTCGCACACCGTCACCAGGCGGTTCTCGCGCAGCTTGGCCTTCAGGTTCTGCACCGCATTGCCCGAGGGAATGCGCACGCGGATCCAGGACGGCTTGCGCAGCACCGGCGCGTCGGCGAACTGCACCGGCGAGCGGTTGATCTTGTCACCGCCCAGCTGCTTGACCCCGGCCTGCAACGGCGCGGCGGACGGAGAATCGCCCTGCACGATCTGCAGGGGAATGGAACGGGCGGTGGATTCAGTCATGGCAGTTCCGGGTGGCGGTCAGGCGGCCGCAGAAAAATCAGGCAGTTCGGGCGTGTGCTGCAGCAGCAGGCCGAACTGGCGGGCCAGGTGGTCCAGCAGCACCGGCTTGACGGCATCCATCCCGGAGGGGCCACCCAAGTCTACCACCGAGGTCACCTGCAACCCCTGATAGCCACAGGGGTTGATACGGTGGAAGGGTTCCAGGTCCATGGCCACGTTGAAGGCCAGGCCGTGGAAGGTGCAGCCACGGCGCACGCGGATGCCGAGCGCGGCGATCTTGGCGTTACCGACATAGACGCCGGGGGCGCCCTCGCGGCGCTCAGCGCCGATGTTCCATTCGGCGAGCGTGTCGATGATCGCCTGTTCGATGCGGCACACGTAGTCGCGCACGCCGATACCCAGCCGCGGCAGGCGCAGCAGCGGATAGACCACGATCTGGCCGGGGCCGTGGTAGGTCACCTGGCCACCACGATCCACGTGCAGCACCGGGATCTCACCCGGCGCCAGCACGTGCTCATCCTTGCCAGCCTGGCCGAGAGTGAACACCGGATCGTGCTCGACCACCCACAGCTCGTCGGCATCGGCGTCGCCACGCTGGTCGGTGAAGCGCTGCATGGCACGCCACACCGGCTCATAGGCCTGACGACCGAGATCACGGACCAGTGCCGGACGCGGCGCGCGGTGCTCAGGGGCGGCTTCGGCCGGGCAGCTGTCGGCTACAGCGTCCACTTCACTTCCGGATGGTCACGCAGTGCCTGGTGCGCCAGATCGTACTGTTCGCGGCTCTCGGCCTTGAACACCATGCGCACAGACACGTACTTGCCGTTGGTCGAGTGCTTCCAGCTGATGCGTTCATTGACCACATCGATACCGGCAGCCAGCAGCAGGCGGGGAAGCTCATGTTCCAGGCCGCGGTTGGCCGGGCCCATCGCGCTGAGCTCGAACTGGCCGGGGAACTGGAAGCCGTGGTCGGGGTTGTCGGACTTGATTTCCATGCCCCCATTATCGGGCCGCAGGGCAACAAACCCAAGAGTATTCATCAACGTCAAACGCGGCATCTGCGGGCCGCTGCGTTGCAAGGGGGCCTACACATGGAAAAGGCCGGCCCGTGAAGGCCGGCCCCTGGCAGGACACATACCGCACGCAGCCGGTATGCAGGCCGCTTACTTGGCCGTTTCCATCAGGGTGGAGTTGACCCAGCCCTTGTTGCCCATTTCGTCTTCCACTTCCCACATCGTGCCTTCCTTGACACCGGTGGGGTACAGCAGCATGCCCGGCTCCAGCGAGCGTACCGGCGCGCCGGTGCCCTTGGCATTGGCCAGCAGGCGACCGGCCTTGAGCATGGTCACGGCCTGGCCGGCGTTGGCGGCCGACGCATTGGCCGGAAGGCCACCCAGCTCGGCCACCATGTTGGTGTAGGCCTGCAGGTAGGCCAGGGTGATCACCTGGCCGATTTCGGTATTGGCATAGCCGCCCACGCCCATGGCCCCGATGCCGCCGCCGCCGAACAGGCCGCCACCAGCGCCCCAGCCCAGGTCGGTCTTCTTGGAGTTGCCCTCGACAATGGCCACCTGCTCGGAGGAGCGCACGTCGGTCAGGGTCAGGGTCACGTCGGCGGTCTTGCTGCGGAAGTTCAGCCCGCCGACCACGGCACCGGCCTTGCCGCCGATCAGGCCACCCAGCAGGCCACCGATGGCGTTGCCGCCGGAGTTGCTGTTCTGCGAGATCAGGTCGGGCACCAGCACGTAGTCGGCGGCACGGATCTGGCCCTTGCCGATGTTGGAGCGGCCGCGCAACTGGCCTTCGCTGGCCAGCGCGCGCTCAGCCTGGGCCGCCGCCATGCCGACCCCACGGTCCACCAGCGTGAAGCACTTGGACTTGTTGACGAACACCTTGATCAGCTTCGAAGGCGCCGGCAGCTGCTGGCCGGTCCACCAGTTCACAACGTCTTCCGGCTCGATCACCGAGATGGAGCCCAGCGGCTTGGTGCACACCGGAATCTCGGCCTGGCCCTTCTTGCTCTGCTCCTGGGCAGAGGTACGGCTGTTGGCAAAACTGTCACGCAGGCCAGCCGAAGCCGGGGCACTGATGGCCACCAGACCGACACCCAGCAGCGCGCAGGCCAGCGCATGGGCGAGCGAATTCGATTTGTTCATTTGAGTCATCCAGCACCTCGCCGACGGCGAAGCACAATCCATGGGTTGAGAAAGGGTCTGGGACCTGAATCCTTAGCGACGCCCCCCAGGCGTCGGCGCAGAGAATAGGGCAAGGTGCCCCCAACCACAACCGCAGCTGACTGGACGTGCGGCTTGGCCCCGCCGGGGCGCGCGACCGGTCCCGAGCACGGGTCCACCGGCACCCGTCCCTGCCCGCAGTACCCCACATTCCGTATCACATCGTGTCGGATGGACAATGTTGTTTTCGGAACAGACAAGTGAGCGCCGTGTGGTCGTTTCACGGACCGCCTGGGGGTACCGTGTCGCGGCTGAAAACGACAAATAGAATCCGCCCCCCATGAGCCCCCCTTCCAAACGCTGTTTCGCAGCCTTCGGGCTGTCTGGCCTGCTGGCCACCGCCCTCCCCCTTGCTGCCCAGGCAGCTGAACAATGTGGTCCGGACGCGATGCGCGACCATCCGCCGCAGATCAACTTCCGCGTCGACAACGACCTGTTTGGCGGCCGCCACCAGGACCAGGGCTACACCAACGGCGCGCAGCTGACCCTGGTCTCGCCGAATCTGGTCGACTACACCGATGACCCGTGCCTGCCGCGTATGGCGCGTTGGGTGAACCAGTACCTGGAAGGCCTGCACCCGGGAAAGTTCGAACAACAGAACATGATCTTCAGCATCGGCCAGGGCATCTTCACCCCGACCGACCCGACGCGCCGCGACCTGATCGAGGATGACCGCCCGTATGCCGGTGTGCTGCTGGCCAGTTTCGGCTTCAACGCGCGCAGCGGCGACCGCCTGCAGACCACCCAGCTGGCGCTGGGCGTGGTCGGCCCGTGGGCGCAGGGCAAGCAGGTGCAGGATGCGGTGCACAACATCCTCAACGACAAGAAGTTCGAAGGCTGGGACAACCAGCTGCACAACGAGCCGGTGTTCATGCTGACCCACGAGCGCATGCGGCGCTGGCCGGCCGATGCCAGCGTCAATGCCGGCGGCTGGGGCTGGGATGCGATCAGCCACTACGGCGGCGCGATCGGCAACCTGGAAACCAAGGCCAACGCCGGTGGCGAAGTGCGCTTCGGCTGGAAGCTGCCCGACGACTTCGGCAGCACGCCGCTGCGCCCGGCCGGCGAAAACACCGCGCCGACACGTGGTGGACGTGCCAGCGGCTGGTCGTGGCACATGTTCGTGACCACCGACGCGGCGTGGGTGATCCGCGACATTACGCTGGACGGCAACACGTTCCGCAGCAGCCACAGTGTGGACAAGCGCCACGTGGTCGCACAGGGCGGTTATGGCATTGCAGTGATGCGCGGCCGTTGGAAGTTCGCGGTGGCGCGCTACCACGGCACCCGCGAATTCGATGGCCAGCGCCAGTCGCCCGTGTTCGGCAGCTTCACCATCAGCCGGTCGCTGTAAGGTAGTTGCCGACCGTTGGTCGGCACACCGATTCCAACGAAAAAGGCCGGCATTCGCCGGCCTTTTCCGTTCACCACGCCAAGGCGTGGATCATTCCGATTCCCACCACATCCAGAAGCTGTCCCACAGGCGCTTGAAGAAGCCGGCCTGCTCAACGGCAGCGACCGCCACCAGCGGCGCTTCGGCCACCAGCTTGCCATCCAGCATCACCTTCACGGTGCCGATCTGCTGGCCGGCGGTGAACGGTGCTTCCAGGGTCTTGGGTACGTCGATGCTCGGCTTCAGGTCGTTGTAGCGACCGCGCGGCACGCTCACCAGCATCGGCTGGGCCACGCCCAGCTGCACCTTGTCGGTGGTGCCCTTCCAGACCTTGTGCTCGGCCACGGCCTTGCCCGGCTCATACAGGCGGTGGGTCTCGAAGAAGCGGAAGCCCCAGTTCAGCAGCGCCAGGCTGTCGTCGGCACGCTGCTTTTCCGAAGCGCCACCCAGCACCACGGCCACCAGGCGCTGGTCGCCGCGCTGGGCCGAGCTCATCAGGCAGTAACCGGCTTCCGAGGTGTGGCCGGTCTTGATGCCGTCCACGCTGCCATCGCGCCACAGCAGCAGGTTGCGGTTCGGCTGCTTGATGTTGCCGACCTGGAATTCCTTGATCTTGTTGTACGCGTAGGTTTCCGGGTAATCGCGCACCATCGCGCGGCCCAGCAGGGCCAGGTCGTAGGCGCTGCTGTGATGGCCCGGGGCGGTCAGGCCGTGGGCGTTCACGAAGTGCGAGTTCTTCATGCCGATCTTGGCAGCGTAGCTGTTCATCAGCGAAGCGAAGGCTTCTTCGCTGCCGGCCACGTGCTCGGCCAGGGCGATCGCGGCGTCATTGCCGGACTGGATCGCCATGCCCTTTTCCATGTCTTCCAGGCGTGCAGTCTGGTTGACCGGGAAGCCGCTGTAGCTGCCATCGGTACCCGCGCCACCTTCGCGCCAGGCGCGCTCGCTCATCATCACCTGGTCGTCCGGACGGACCTTGCCGTTCTTGACCTCGGCGGCGATCACGTAGGACGTCATCACCTTGGTAATGCTGGCCGGGGCCAGCTGTTCGTTGATGTTTTCACCAGCCAGCACCTGGCCGGTTGCGTAATCCATCAGCACCCAGGCTTTGGACACGCTGGGCGCGGGTGCCGGCGGGGTGGCGACGGTGGCCGGGGCAGCAGCGGCGGCGGCAGGCGCCGGCGTGGCCGGGGTCGGCAGCGGCGTCTGGGCGGAGGCCAGGCCCACCACCAGGGTGGCGGCCAGGGCGGTGGCGGCGGAACGGAAATTCATTGGACAGCAGGCTCCAGGGGACGGCCGGGAATGGAGGGTGGAACGTAACGGCCATTGTAAGGCCGGGGGAGCATGGGCCGGCAGCACCGGCCCGGGCGGATCAATCCTTGACGATCTGCGGCGAACCCAGGCCCAGACCGGCGATGCGGCCGGCAAGTTCCGCGGCACTGGCATGGTCGCTGGCGGGAACGCGCAGGCGGAACAGGGTGCGGCCACCGGCAGCGATGTCGCTGATGGTCGCGCCGACGATACCGGCGGCGTTGAGCTGGCCCATCGCGCGGTTGGCGTTGTCGCGGCTTGAGAAACTGGCGACCTGCACCATCACCGCGCCCACTACCTGCTGCGACAGGCTGGGTGCCGCTGGCGTGGTGCGGACCGGCGCCGGCGCAACAGCGCGCGGCGTGGTGCTGGCAACGACCGCCTGTGCCGGCGCGGTGCCGCGTACCGGCGGCGCACTCGGCGGCAGGCTGCTGACCGCCACGTCCGGCACGGTGCTGGCCACGCCCTGGGTGGTGGCCGGCTGGCCGCGCGCCGGCATGCCATCGGCAGGCAGGCCCTTGACCAGGCGATCGATGTCACTGTCGGCGGCGGCACGTGCGGCCGGTACCGGCCGCGCACTGGCCACCGCAGTTGCCGCAGCGGCGGCTTCCGCAGCCCGGCGTTCGCGACGAGACGGCTTCTGCGCCATCAAGTTGCTTTCGCCCGGCTGCAGCGCGCGCACTTCGACGTTGCCGGTGCCGCGCTGGGTAATGCCCAGGCGCACGGCGGCCGCATAGCTGAGATCGACCACGCGGCCGTCGTGGAACGGGCCACGGTCATTGACGCGCACGATCACCGATTCGCCGTTGTCCAGGTTTGTCACGCGGGCGAAGCTGGGCAGCGGCAGCGTCTTGTGCGCGGCGGTGAACTGGTACATGTCGTAGACCTCGCGGTTGGAGGTCAGGCGGCCATGGAACTTGGCACCGTAGTACGACGCGGTACCGCGCTCGACATAGTTGCGGGTGTCGTCGAGCACCTTGTAGGACTTGCCCAGCACCACGTACGGGGTCTTGTTGCCGATCGCCGAGCGTTCTTCCGCGGTTACTTCCGGCTCGGGGATGCAGGCCACGTTGGGAATGTAGTCTGGCGTGCTGTCACGCACGCCCGGCTTGTACAGGCCACCGGCAGTGTAGTTGCCGCGGGTATTGAGGTCTTCCTTGGCGGCCGCATACGGCGAGCCCTCCGGGCAATGCGCCGGGCGTGAGCCACGGCCCTGCACCAGCGTACCGCCGGACTTGCCGCCATGGCCGGCCGTGGCCGGCTTCTTCGGCGCGCTGCTGCAGGCAGCCAGCGCGAGGACGATCAAGCCTGGGACCAGCCATCTGATGTTCATGCCGGGGGCAGCTCCTGTCCGGCGATGGCCTGGGACAACTGGAACACGGCCATCGCGTACATCTTCGAGAGGTTGTAGCGGGTGATCGCGTAGTAGTTCTGGAAGCCCAGCCAGTACTGCTTGCCGGCGCTGCCTTCAAGGGTGATCGGGGTAGCGGTGGCGCCCGGCTGTACCGCTGCGTTCGGCTGGTAGCCGCGCTGCGCCAGATCGGCCAGCGACCAGGTGGGCATCCACTCGGTCGGGTTGAATTCCTCGCGGCCAGCAGCCAGCGTTGCTGGCACGGCGACCTGGCCACCACGTACCCAGCCGCCCTTCTTCACGAAGTAATTGGCGATGGACGAGAACACGTCGTCATAGCTGGTGAACAGGTCGCGGCGACCATCGCCGTTGCCGTCAACGGCGTAATCCAGATAGCTGGACGGCATGAACTGGCCCATGCCCATCGCACCGGCATAGCTGCCCTTGAGCGTAGTGATGTCCAGGTTTTCTTCGCGGCCCAGCTCGAACAGCTTGGCCAGCTCATCGCGGAAGAACAGTTCGCGGCGCACTTCGCGCTCCAGCTTGGCCGGGTCGCCACTGCGCGGGTAATAGAACGCCAGCGTGTACAGCGCATCGAGCACGCGATGGCTGCCGGCGTTCTTGCCGTAACTGGTTTCCACGCCGATGATCGCCACGATCACTTCAGCCGGCACCCCGGTGCGCTGCTGCACGCGATCCAGTTCGGCACGGTGCTGGGCCAGGAACGCGCGGCCGCCATCGATGCGTGCCTTGCTGATGAACATCGGCCGGTATTCGTTCCACGGCTTGACCCGTTCGGCCGGGCGCGACATGGCGGCGATGATCGGCTGGCGCACCTGCGCCTGGTCGAGCACGCTGCTGATCTGCTCCGGCTTCAGGCCGTAGCGCTTGGCGGTATCGGCAATGAACCGTGCCCGCGCAGTCTCGAACGGGACCGGGGTGAGGTCGACCGGCGGCGCGGTGGCAGCGGTGGCTTCAGGCGCGGCCTCGGCCGGGCCATGGGCCTTGGCGGCAGGTTGGCGCGGCGTACTGCTGGCCTGGGGCGAAGACGGTGGGGACTTCGGCTGGGTCGCGCAGGCGACCAGGCCGAGGGTGAGCATGCAGGCCAGAGTGCGTCGAATCATCGTCGCAGGTTAGCAGGTCATGGATGAATTAAAACCCCTAACACCATGAATCACAACGATTTGCCTGCGAGCAGCGGGAAATGTGAAGACCTCGTGATCCCGTTTCCCCATTCAGATAGAGGTTGCCGGTTGCGTCCCCATCCCCGCAGACGCAACCGGCGACCGGATCCGGTCGGTACCTGCGCGGCTGCCGCTCCCCAGTGGCAGTCCCCCGCGCTCCCTGTACCCGTTGGACCAGTACTGCTTCCCGCCCGACGCCCCCCTCGCGCTGCAACGATTGACGGCGCGCCGTGCCGAACGGGCCGCCATTGTGCAGGCCGATTACGACAAGTCCATTGATCAGGATCAACGCGCTGTAAAAGTGTGAACCAGATAACGTTTTTTACGGACTTTGGTCGGCGGGCGTGCTGCCGTGCATCGTCGTGAGAACGCTTCCACAACGGGCGTTGCGCAGAGTCAGGAAGTTTCCATCCAACGGCGCAGCCCCTCGTGGGTGGTGTCTGGTTGGTCGTGGAAAGCAGAAGCCATGGGTGGGCCGGTCGGGCTGGGTGCGCGGGGGACGCCGTGAATCCGTCCCTGGAGGCTTGGCAGCCGCATCCATGCGGCTGACACCCCCGCGTACCCAACCCGACCGCCCTCTGACAGATTTCGGAGGTCTGCCACCCACGGAGAAGAAAGAGAAGATCAAAAGCGGGTCGCGCGCTGCGCTTGCTCGTGAGCCGAGCATGGCTATGCCGGTCGTCCTGACCGGCACCCTTCAGGCCGTCGCCGTGGGCGATGTTGGCAGCGGCTCCTGCCGGTGCCTTCGGCTCTACACAAGGCAATGAAGCGATCCGCCAGGCCGCTTTTGCTTTTGCTTTTGATCTTCTTTTTCTTCTCCGTGGGTGGACGCGCACGGAACCTGTCCGTGGCCGGGTAGATGGGCTGCGCAGGGGCGTGAGCCGCATGGATGCGGCGACCGAGCTTACATGGACGTACTTGCAGCGCCCCCTGCGCAGCCCATCTACCCGGCCGCACCGATGAACTGCTTTGCGCGACCACCCACGAGGGGCTGCGCCGTTGGCTGGAAACCCTATCCCCCGTGCACGGGCCGGTGCCCACGTACCGCCATCACCAATCCGATACCGGCCAGCAGCGAGACCGCCGATGTCCCGCCGTAGCTGATCAACGGCATCGGAATGCCCACCACCGGCAGCAGGCCGGAAATCATTCCACCGTTCACCAGTACGTAGACGAAGAACGCCAGCCCCAGGCTGCCGGCCAGCAACCGTGCATGGGTGTCGCGCGCCTGCACCGCGATCCACAGGCAGCGCCCGACCACAAATAGGTAGAGTGCGAACACTGTCGCCACGCCGATCCAACCGAACTCCTCGGCGAGCACTGAAAATGCGAAGTCGGTCGTGTACTCGGGCAGGAAATCCAGTGTCGCCTGCGTGCCCTGCCCCCAGCCACGGCCCTGCCAGCCTCCGGAGCCGATGGCGATGCGAGACTGCAGGATGTTCCAGCCGGTGCCGAGCGGGTCCGCCGCCGGGTCAAGGAAGGTCAGCACGCGATCCTTCTGGTACTGCCGCAGCAGTCCGAACCACGCCAGTGGCGCGGCCACCGCCAGCCCCGCCGCCCCCGTCGCCACCCAGCCCCAGTGCAGGCCGGCCAGCAACAACGCAAACACGCCGCTGGCGGTCACCAGCGTGGCGGTGCCGAGGTTGGGCTGCATCAGGATCAGAACCGCTGGCACGCCAATCAGCACCGCTGCGGTGAGTACCGTGCGTGGCGACGGCGGCAACGGCTGCCGATGCAGGTACCAGGCCATCATCAACGGCAGGCTGAGCTTGAGCAGTTCGGACGGCTGCAGATAGAACACGCCCAGGTTGAGCCAGCGCTGCCCGTACTTGCCGGTGCCGATCACATACACCGCCATCAGCGGCAGCATCGACAGTGCATACAACGCAGGCGTCCATGCGCGCAGACGCAGCAGCGAGACACGCGACAGCAACCACATTGCCAACAGACCACCGGCGAAGCGCGCCGCCTGCCCGGCCACCGGACCGGACACGCTGTGCAGCACCGCCAGGCCGGCGGCCATCAGGATCAACAGCGCGACCAGCAACGGCAGATCGATCGTGCGCACCGCCTCACGGCAGCCGCCAAGCATACGTTTCCATTCCACGCGGCCACGGTAGCAACGGGCGCTTGCGTGAAGCTGTCATGGTGCTTCTGCGTTTGTAGCGTCGAGCCATGCTCGACTGCTTCCGAGCTGTGGGGTCAGATCCCTTTTTCCTGTGGAAAAAGGGATCTGACCCCACAGCCGGACTCAACCGTAGCCGCCGTGCACCGGGTTGTGGCTGCGTACCGCCATCACCAAGCCGAAGCCGGCCAGCAGCGAAACCGCCGAGGTGCCGCCGTAGCTGATCAGCGGCATTGGCACGCCCACCACCGGCAGCAGGCCGGAAATCATCCCGCCGTTGACCAGCACGTAGACGAAGAACGCCAGCCCGGTGGCACCGGCCAGCAGGCGCGAATAGGAGTCGCGTGACTGGCTGGCAATCCACAGGCAGCGACCGATCACCACCAGGTACAGCGCCAGCACGGTGGCCACGCCGATCCAGCCGAATTCCTCGCTCAGTACCGAGAACGCGAAGTCGGTGGTCTGCTCGGGAATGAAGTTGAGGTGCGACTGCGAGCCTTCGCCCCAGCCCTTGCCATCGAAGCCGCCGGAGCCGATCGCGATCTTCGACTGGATGATGTTCCAGCCTGCGCCCAGTGCATCCATCTCCGGATCCAGGAACATCATGATGCGGTCCTTCTGGTAGGGCCGCAGCAGCCAGAACCAGGCCACCGGTGCGACCGCTGCCACGCCACCCACGCCCAGGCCAACCCACCACCACGGCAAGCCGGCCAGCAGCAGCACGAACACGCCACTGGCAGCGATCAGCACGCCGGTGCCGAAGTCGGGCTGCAGCATCACCAGGCCGGTCGGCACACCAATGATGACCAGGGCAACCAGCACCGTGTTGAAGCGCGGCGGCAGCGGCATCTTGTGCAGGTACCAGGCCACCATCATCGGCAGGCTGACCTTCAGCAGTTCGGCCGGCTGCAGGTAGAAGAATTTCAGGTCCAGCCACTGCCGACCGTACTTGCCGGTGCCAAGCACGAACACTGCCAGCAGCGGAATCATCGAGATCGCATAGATCATCGGCGTGGCCGAGCGGATGCGCAGGATCGGCACCCGCGAGATGCCCCACAGCGCGGCCATGCCCACCGCGAAACGCGCGCCCTGGGCCATCACCAGGCTGTCGCCGCCTGCGCTCTTGAGTGTCGCCAGACCGATCACCATCAACGCGCCCAGCGCCAGGCACAGCACCCAGTCCAGCGTGCTGAAGAAGCGGCGCAGCATGTCGCCGGCCCAGCGCAGGAATACTTTCATCGCGCGGGCTCCGCGGCGGTCGGGCGTGGTGTGACCGGCAGTGCGGCGGCAGCCGGCGTACCCGGCTGTGGTGCAGGTACCGGTTCCGGCGCAGGCACGCCGACCAGCACCGGGTGTTCACCCACCTGTGTGGCGGCGAGGTCGCCAGCCTGGCGCGCGCCCACATCTTCGTTGTCGAATGCGGTCGCACCGATGGCAGTGGTGCCACGTTCGCTGTCCAGCGGCTGCATGCCTTCAGGCATCTTGCCCAGCAGGTAGGCATCAAACACCTTGCGTGCAATCGGTGCGGCGGCCGCACCGCCGTAACCCCCACCTTCCACCGCGATCGCCAGCGCGATCACCGGCTGATCGACCGGCGCGAAACCGACGAACAGCGCGCGGTGGCGCAGGTGCATCGGCAGACTCTTCGGGTTCACTGCGGCGGTGCCCTTGCGGCTGACGACCTGCGCGGTACCGGTCTTGCCTGCCATCGTATAGGGTGCGCCGGCCGCCATCCGCGCAGCGCTGCCGCCGGGCAGCATGGTGGCCATCATGCCTTCGCGCACCGCCTGCAGGTTGTTCGGGTTCGGGCTGACCGGCTTGCTCTCGCCCGGGTCGGTGGCCATCCAGTCATGGTCGAAACCTGCACGTTGCTGGATCACCAGGTGCGGCGTGCGCAGCTGCCCGTTGGCCAGCCCACTGACACCCCGCGCCAGCTGCAGCGGAGTGACCTTCCAGTCGCCCTGGCCGATGCTGATGTTGACCGTGTCGCCGGGGTACCAGGCTTCCTTGCGGCTCTTCCGCTTGTAGGCCGGCGACGGAAGGATGCCGCCGATCTCGCCGGTCAGGTCGATGCCGGTCGGCTGGCCGAAGCCGTAGTACTCCATGTAGTGGTCGAAGCGCTCGATGCCCAGGTCCAGCGCGAGCTTGTAGTAGTAGGTGTTGACCGACTGCGCGATGGATTTGCGCAGGTCGGTCCAGCCATGGCCGCCGCGATGCGAGTCACCCCAGCCACGCGAGGTGCCGGGCAGGTAGAACATGCCGGTGGAAAGCACTTTGTCTTCCGGCCGGCGCACGCCCGAATCGAGGCCGGCCAGCCCGATCAGCGGCTTCAGCGTGGAACCGGGCGCGACGCCACCGAGCACCAGGCGGTTGAACTGCGGCCGCGACGGGTTGTCGTTCAGCGCCTTGAAGTCGGCATGGGAAATACCGTTGACGAACAGGTTGGGGTCGTAGGACGGCAGGCTGACCATTGCCAGCACCTCTCCGGTGCGCGGGTCCATCGCCACGGCCGAGCCTTCCTGTTCGCCGAAGGCGGCCACCATTGCGCGCTGCAGGTCGGCATCGATCGACAACCGCAGGTCGGCGCCGGACTGCGCGGCGACGCGGCCGATCGTACGGATCGCACGGCCCTGTACGTTGGTCTCGACCTGTTCGTAGCCGACCTTGCCGCGCAACTGCTGCTCGTAATAGCGCTCCAGCCCGGACTTGCCGATGTGGGTCAGGGCTGCATTGCCTTCGCCGAGGATCTCCAGATCCTTTTCATCGACGCGGCCGACGTAGCCGATGATGTGCGCGAACAGGTCACCGTACGGGTAGCGCCGGGTCAGATAGGGTTCCAGCTCGACGCCGGGGAAACGCCAGCGATCGACCGCGAAGCGCGCCATCTCCTCGTCGCTCATGCGCAGCTTCAGCGTGACCGGCAGGAACTTGCGGCGCGCCTTGCGCGACTTGTCGAACGCTTCCAGCTCTTCTGGGCTGATGCTGATGATCTTCGCCAGCCCTTCCAGGGTGGCATCCATGTCCTTGACCTTGTCCGGGGTCACGTCCAGGCGGAAGGCTGGCACGTTCTCCGCCAGCAGGCGGCCGTTGCGGTCGTAGATCATCCCGCGCCCGGGCACCACCGGCCGCGGCTTGATGCGGTTGGCTTCCGAGCGGGTGGCGTAGACGTCGTGGTCCAGCACCTGCAGCTTGAAATACCAGCCGCCCAGGCCCAGCAGGCAGACCAGCACGCCGAGGAAACCCAGCGCCGCGCGACGGCGGAACTGCTCGGCTTCGGCGTGCGGATTCTTGACCTGGCGGCGCGGGATCATGGCTCAGCGCCCGCGCTTGCCGAAGCGCACCGCGTCCAGCAGCACGAACACCAGCGGCCACAGGCCCATGCCCAGCAACGGCGCCCACCAGTACGACCACGGCAGGGTCGGCTCACCCACCAGGATGTGGACCAGCGCACTGACGATGCGGTCGTTGAACAGCAGGCCGCCGATGGCCAGCATCTGCTGCGACATCGGGAAGAAGCGGATGCGGGCACGGAAGCGCTGCAGGATGAAGGCCAGCATCACCAGCCGCAGCGCCTGTTCTCCCAGCACGCCGCCGTACAGCAGATCGGCGATGACGCCACTGGCGAAGGCAATGCCCAGGCCGACACGCTCGGGCGCTTCGATCACCCAGTAGGCCAGCACCAGCGCCAGCCAGTAAGGGCGCAGCGGCTGCAGCAGTGTCGGCAACGGCAACAGGCCGAGCAGCAGGGCCACTACCAGGCTGGCCGGAAGCACCCAGGGGTTGTCGCGCAGGCGGCTCATCGCTGGGCCTCCGGCTGCGGCTGGGTGGGTTGCGGTTGCCGGCCAGCGGCCGGCACTACCGGAGCAGCAGGATCAAGCGACGATGCCGGGGCCACCGTCGGCGTCGCAGACGGAGCCGGTGCGGGCGTTGCAGGAGCGGGTGCCGGTGTGGTGGTGGCCGGCGTGGTTGCCGCCGGCACAGTTCCGCCCGCGGCCGGGCCACCCGGGGCGGTCTCTTCCAGCTGCAGGCGCAGTTCCGGCGGAATGCGGATCGCCGCACCCGGGCGCAGCAGCAGCACGTCGCGGCCACGGTCGAGCTGGGCCGCCGGCTTCAGTTCGCCGACCAGGAAGGCATGGGTGTCGTCCGGGCGCAGGCCGGTGATGGTGCCGACCGGGAAGCCCGCCGGGAATCGACCGCCGAGGCCGGAGGTGACGATCTCGTCGCCCACTTCCACGCCGGCGCTGAGCGGGATGTCGCGCAGTTCCAGTTTGTCACCGCGGCCATAAACGATCAGACGTACACCGTTGCGGGCCACGGTGACCGGCACCGCGTGGTCAGGGTCGGTCAGCAGCAGCACCGTGGAGGTGCTCCCGGTAACGCTGATCACCTGGCCCATCAGACCGCCGACATCGATCACGGCCTGGCCCACGTGCACACCCTCGCGGCTGCCGGCATCCAGCACCAGGCGCTGTTTCACCGGGTCCAGGTCGATGTCCAGGATCGGCGCCAGCTGCACGTCCAGGCCACTGCGCTCGGCCACGTTCAGCAGCTCGCGCAGCTGTGCGTTGTCCAGCGCGGCGGTCTGCAGCCGGGTCAGGCGAGCGTTGGCCAGCAGCAGCTGGTTGCGCAGTTCGCGGTTCTCGGTCACCAGCTGGCTGTGGCTGGCCGCAGAATCCTTGACCTGGTTGCCGAGCTTGCCTGGCAGGCCGGCCAGTGCCCACACCGGCTGCACCAGGCTGTTGGCCTGCCCGCGCAGGCGCGCCAGCCAGCCGGCCTGGTCGTCAAGCACGATCAGGGTGATGGCCAGTGCGAGGTAAGCCAGCAGCCGCAGCGGGCTGGCGGCATCACCGGATCGGGAAGCGACGGGAGGTCCGGCGTAGGGCGGCACGGCAACGATTCAACTGGCAGAAGGCGGAGGGGAAACACGCGGACGCCCCGCCGGTGCCGACCCGCCATCATGGCGGGCCGCACCCCGGAGGGGCGCTGCGGGCGCAGGCAGCCGGGACGGCTTACTCCGGCGCAAAGAACTCGTTGCCGTGCATGTCGACCAGCTCCAGTGCACGGCCACCACCACGGGCCACGCAGGTCAGCGGGTCATCGGCCACCTGCACGTGCAGGCCGGTTTCCTCGGAGATCAGGCGGTCCAGGTCACGCAGCAGGGCGCCACCACCGGTCAGCACGATGCCGCGCTCGGCGACGTCGGCGCACAGTTCCGGCGGGGTCTGCTCCAGCGCCAGCTTGACCGCACTGACGATGCCCGACAGGGGCTCGTGCAGGGCTTCGAGCACTTCATTGGAGCTGATCTTGATCATCTTCGGCACGCCCTCGGCGAGGTTGCGGCCGGAAATTTCCATCTCGATCACTTCCGCCTGCGGATAGGCGCAGCCCAGTTCGACCTTGATGCGTTCGGCGGTGGCTTCACCGATCAGCATGCCGTGGTTGCGGCGCACGTAGTTGGTGATCGACTCGTCGAAGCGGTCGCCGCCGATACGGACCGAGGCCGAGTAGACGATGCCGTTGAGCGAGATCACCGCCACTTCGGTGGTACCGCCGCCGATGTCGATGACCATCGAGCCACGGGCCTCGGTGACCGGCATGCCGGCGCCGATCGCGGCGGCCATCGGCTCTTCGATCAGGAACACGTCACGGGCGCCGGCTTCCTCGGCCGATTCCTTGATCGCACGGCGCTCGACCTGGGTCGAGCCGGCCGGCACGCAGACCAGCACGCGCGGGCTCGGGCGCAGCACGCGCGACTTGTGCACCTTCTTGATGAAGTGCTTGAGCATCGCCTCGGTGTAGGTGAAATCGGCGATAACGCCGTCCTTCATCGGGCGGATGGTGGTGATGTGGCCCGGGGTACGGCCCAGCATCTGCTTGGCCTCGGCGCCGACGGCTGCCACCGAGCGGGTACCACCGATGGCGCGATCCTGACGCACTGCGACCACCGACGGCTCGTTCAGCACGATCCCCTGCCCGCGCACGTAGATGAGGGTGTTGGCCGTGCCCAGGTCGATGGACAGGTCGTTGGAGAACATGCCACGGAGTTTCTTGAACATCTGAGGAAGGAGTCCTGAGGGGTGTCGTGCCCGCCGCGGGATGGCGAAAAAATGGGCAGAAATCGAGGCCGACAAGCCTAGCAACCCGCCTGCCGCCGAGCAAGGAAAAAACTAGCTGAACCCGCGCCTTGACAGGCTTTCGGCCCGA
Source organism: Stenotrophomonas sp. GW821-FHT09E08 (assembly GCF_059416125.1). Taxonomy (NCBI): domain Bacteria; kingdom Pseudomonadati; phylum Pseudomonadota; class Gammaproteobacteria; order Lysobacterales; family Lysobacteraceae; genus Stenotrophomonas; species Stenotrophomonas sp. GW821-FHT09E08. The sequence continues at coordinate 139,633 of NZ_JBWKOO010000006.1, read as the reverse complement.
TCGGGCATCACCCGGTTCTGGCCCTGAGCGGCACCAGCGGGTAACCTTTGCGCCGTCGGGCGCCCAAGGGCGCCGTTTGCTTGCCTGCTGAACCGGGCCGGCCCACCCCAAAATTCACCGCATAGGCTTACATCGATGTCCGCTCTGATCTGTGGTTCTCTTGCCTTCGACACCATCATGGTGTTCCCGGACCAGTTCAAGAATCACATCCTGCCGGACAAGGTGCACATCCTGAACGTGTCCTTCCTGGTGCCGCGCATGCGCCGCGAGTTCGGTGGCTGCGCCGGCAACATCGCCTACAACCTGCACCTGCTGGGCGGCCAGCCGATCCCGATGGGCACCGTCGGTTCGGACTTCGGCCCGTACCGCGAGTATTTCGAAGGCCTGGGCATCGACCTGACCCGCGTGCGCGTGATCGATGAGCTGTTCACCCCGCAGGCGTTCATCACCACCGACCACGACAACAACCAGATCACCGCCTTCCATCCAGGCGCGATGATGCGTTCCTACGAGAACCACGTGCGTGGCGTGCCCGGCGTGACCCTCGGCCTGGTCGGCCCGGACGGTCGCGAAGGCATGATCCAGAACGCGCAGGAATTCCACGAAGACGGCATCCCGTTCATCTTCGACCCGGGCCAGGCCATGCCGCTGTTCAACGGACCGGAGCTGCGCGCCTTCATCGACCAGGCCGACTACGTGGTGGTCAACGACTACGAGTCGAACCTGCTGCAGGAACGCACCGGTTGGGACGAAAAGGAGATCGTCAGCCGGGTCAAGGCCTACATCACCACCCGTGGCCCGAAGGGCGCGGTCATCCACACCCCGGAAAAGAGCTACGACATCCCGCCGGCGCACGAACGCCGCGTGGTCGACCCGACCGGCTGTGGCGACGCGTTCCGCGCCGGCCTGATCTACGGCATCCAGAAGGGCTACGACTGGCTGACCATCGGCCGCATGGGCAACCTGATGGGCGCGCTGAAGGTGGAGCACCCGGGCACCCAGAACCAGCGCTTCACCTTCGAAGAGTTCAACGAGCAGTTCAAGCAGCAGTTCGGTTACGCGTTGAACGCGTAAGCGAATTGCCCGCGCATTCCGCCTTATCCCCGCGCCGTTGGCGCGCCCCCTTTAACAACAAGGGGGCTTTCCACCCGACGCGCTATCGGGAATGCGTCTGGTAGGTGTCGACCTTGGTCGACACTGCCGGCCAGCGGCCGGCTCAGGGCTTGGGTTTCTCCGGCAACCGGTACAGCTCTTTCTCGTAAGCCAGCGTGCCCCACATGGCATAGGCATGTGCGCGCCGTGCCAGCTCCGGCCGCAGTGGATGTGGCTGCAGCTGATCGGTCGCCGGGTCGTAGCGGAATCCCTGCGCTGGCTTGTCCGGCTGCAGGATGGCGACGTCGTTGCCCTCCATCCATGCCAGGTTGCGGTCGTACTGCATCAGCGCGCGACCCGGTTGCAGCCGCCGCATGTCGGTCAGGTCCTGGCCTACCAGCGGCGTGGGGTCGGCGATGCCCAGCAGCGACAGCAGCGTCGGCGCCAGATCGATCTGGCTGACGATGCGGGTATCCCGCCGCGGCTCGATGCCGCCGCCAAGGATCAAGCCCGGGATATGGAAGTTGGCGATGGGCACCATGTCCTTGCCGAACACGCGCGAGTCATGGTCGGCCACCACCAGGAACACGGTGTTTTCCCAGTACGGTGAGGCCATCGCCTTGCGGAAGAATTCTCCCAGCGCGTGATCGGCATACTTGGCGGCATTGTCGCGGGTCTGCTTGGGCTGCTCGTACAGCTCGATGCGGCCGTCCGGGAACTCGAACGGATCATGGTTGCTGGAGGTGAACACCAGGCCGAAGAACGGCTTGCCCTGCGCATTCAACTGCTGGAACTGCTCATCGGCGCGGTTGAACAGATCCTCGTCCGATGCCCCCCATGATCCGACGAACGTCGGCGTGCGGTAGTCCTTGCGATCCACGATGCGGGTGAAGCCATTGGCGAGGAAGAACTCGCGCATGTTGTCGAAATGGCTTTCACCGCCGTAGTAGAAGCCGGTGTCGTAGCCATGCCGGCCCAATACATCGGCCAGGGTGAAGAAGCGTTGGCGGCTGGCGGGCAGCTTGACCACCGCTTCGGCCGGGGTCGGTGGGAACCCTGTCAGTACCGCCTCGATCCCGCGCACCGAACGCGTACCGGTGGCATACAGGCGCTCGAACGCCCAGCCCTGCTTGCTCAGGCGGTCGAAGTTGGGCGACAGCGGCCGCCCGCCGAGGCTGCCGATGAACTGTGCACCGAGGCTTTCTTCCAGCACGATCACCAGGTTGCGCGGCTTGCCCTGGTGCAGCGGCGGACGCAGTGCCAGGCTCGGCAGCGCCTCGGACACGTACGCCGTGGCAGGCAGGCCACTGGTCGCGTGAAGCTCGTCGACCACCTGCCCCAACGGCAGCTCGCCATAGATGCGCGAGGTCTCGCTGCGGGCAGCCAGCTGGCGCGCCGCATAGCCGACGGTGTACAGCGAGTTGAGTGGCAGCACGTTGATGGTGGGGTCGGTGGAGAACGCCACCAGCGCCGGATTCAACGGCCGATGGCCGAGGCTCGAACGCACACCCATCGCCGCCAGCAGGAGCACCAGCACCGCCAGCGGCAATCGCCACAGCCACCCGGCTTCGACCACGGTCGCCTGGCGGATTTCCACCCAGCGACGCGAGCCGCGCAGCAGCGCCCAGCACAGCACGATCACGGCGACCACTTCGATCACCACCGCCAGCAGATGCCCCCGCAGCAGCGTCATTCCAACTTCTTCGGGGTAGATCAGATATTCAAGGAACAAACGATTGGGCCGCAGGCCGTACTCGGCCATGAAGCTTGGCGTAGCCAGCTCCATGAACACCAGCAGCACGCTGGCCACGATCAGCCACCCGCGCAGGACATGCCGCCAGGCGCGGCCCAACCGTCCTTCGACCGGCAACAGCAGCGCCAGCACCGCAGGGATGCCAAAGAGCAGGCACAGCGTGGACACGTCCACACGCAGTCCCTGCAGGAAGATCGTGGACCAACCGTCGGCAGCACTGACCCGCGCGGCATGCCACAGCGCCAACCCCAGCCGCGACAGCGACAGGGCCACCAGGCCAAACAGGAAGAAGGCGGCGATCGGACACAGACGCCGGTACAGCGACAGCAACACAGTTCGAGGCATGAAAGGAATCCAGGAATGGAACAACAGAGACCCTTGCCACCTCCCTGGCAGCGGGCCACATCGACCAACGTGTTACCTGACACCGTCGCCAGCGCCCGACCAGGCCGCGACAGTCGTCGGCAGCGGTTCCCCAACCGCCCCCGGCCTCAGCTCCGGCCGGGCTTCCCGCCAGACAAGGTCCAGCGCGGTGACCGCGCACAATACACTGTGATGACCGTCTACTTCGACGGCTTTCGACATCTGGACCCTTTCCTCCTGCCCGCCATGGGGCGCAGAGGGTGCCCCGCTAGCGCTGCCAATGCTCCAGCACCGCCGCACAATCGGCCAGGTGCCAGCAGGCCATGTCCGGCCACGGGTTGTCCGGAGCATTGACCAGCAGGGTGCGCGTGCCCGCGGCGCGGCCGCATTCCAGGTCGAAGCGGTAATCGCCCACCATCACCACCTGTGCTGGATCTACCTGCCAGCGCCGCAGGAAGTACTGCAGGCCGTCCGGCGAGGGCTTGGGCTCGGCTTCGTCGCGGCCGATGATGTCCTCTTCGGCAAACACATCGCCCAGCCCGATCGCCTGCAGCGTGACCTGGGCCAGGCTGCGCACGTTGCGGGTGAGGATGCCCAGCCGGCAACCGGCGCCCTGCAGCGCACGCACCAGCGCCACCGCGCCCATCGCCGGCACGGAGGCCGCGGCCAGTTCACGCTCGTGGGCCAGCAGCCAAGCATGCTTGGCGCTGGCCTCTGCAGCGGGCAGAGCGGCCAGGTGGGTGAGGATGTCGTCCTGCGCCGGAATCGCCAGTTCGCGCTTGATCCGCGCGAAATCATGCATCGCCACGGTCAGCGTGCCATCCATGTCGAACACCCAGTGGCGGATTGTCGACAACGCCGCTACTGCCACGGGTGCCACCACGGGTACCGCCAAGGTCACCGCCACCACGCTGGCATGCGGCTGGCATCGACGCCACCGGTCTCGAACACCGCGGTACGGGTGCCACCGGCCTTGACCGGGAACTCGATGCTGATCGACTTGCCCTTGGCTGCCAGCTTCCACAGCGCCTTCTGGTCGGTGATGAACATGGCGATGGCTTCATCGGTCTTCGGCCGCCAGGCGGCCATGGAAATCGGCTTTCCGTCGTCCACGGTCACCTTCACCGTGCACTGCGGGCAGCGGAAATCGCCGGCCTGCAGCACCAGGTAGGCATGCCGCTTCCATTCCGGGTGATCGCGGAACACCAGCTGCACCGGCTTCGCACCGCTGCCATCCACGTCCACCCGTTCCTTGCTGTAGATCTGCGCCGAGACCTGGTTGCCCTTGCTGCCGACCGGAATCTGGTTGTACTGCCACAGCCCCTGCATGCGGCGCAGATCGCGTGCGGCATCGCCCTTGGCCTTGACCTCGTCAAAGCCGGCAGCAATGCGTTCGGCGGCGGCGGTGTCCTTGTACTGGTCCAGCAGCGAGGCGCCGTGCAGGCGCGCGCGCTCCCAGTCCTGCGCGGCTACGGCCATGTCGTACTGCTTGGCCACGTCCTCGGCTTTGGCTTCCTTTTGTGCCTGCACGGCGGCAGCGGCAGCTTCCTGCGCCTTGCGCTCTTCCTCGGGGTTGCTGCAGGCAACCAGGGCCAGGGTGCAGGCGGTGAGCAGGATCAGTCGTTTCATGGCGGAGGTCCTTTACGGGTGCATCCCGATTCTATCGGCAGCGAAAAGCGGATACAGCAACGGCGGGTTTCCCCGCCGTTGCTGGTGAAGCAGTATCAGGTTGCCGGCCAGCGGCCGGCACTACCGTTTACTTCGCTTCAGCCTTGGACAGCATGTCCTGCACCGAGCCCGTGGTGATCGGGTGGTAGCCCGGCTTGGCCTTCTCGAAGGCCTGCTTGGCCAGCTCCAGACCCTTCGGGGTCTTCACCAGTTCGGCGTAGATCGGCAGGATCAGCTTGCGACGACCGACGCGCTCGATGAACGCGGCGGCACCTTCATTGGCCTGCTCGTAACCGCTGCGGATCGCCAACGGATACCAGCGCATGGCGATCTCGCCATTCGGGGTACCGGTGAAGTGGAACGCCTTGTCCAGCGTGGCCAACTTGTCCAGCGGCTGGGTGGCACCCAGGCCGTCGATGAAGCGCACCCATTCCTGCGTGCTCCAGTCAGCAATGACCTGGCTGCTCGGCACGGTGCCGGCGCTGGCAAAGGCGATGCGTGCGGTATCGACGCTGCTGAAGTTGCGCGACTGCGCCTTGGCCGCGAATGCCGGGATGCCCGGCTCGTCCAGCCATGCCTTCAGTTCGGCCTCGGTCACCGCCGACGGGTTCTTCGGCAGCAGGTTCTTCTTCAGGTACTCGACGAACTGGTCGGTGTTGGCGCTCTGGAAGGCGTGGTCATCGAACCAGCCGCGCAGGAACGGATCGAAGGTCTCGCGGCCGAAGCGCTGTTCCAGGAATTCCAGGAACCACGAACCCTTGACGTAGGCGACCTGGCTGAGGGCTTCGTCGGGGTCACGCTCGTTCAGCGGCGGCAGCGCCAGGGCCTGGTCGGCCGGGCTCATGTCCTTCACTTCGGCCAGCAGATCGGTCTGGTCGATCTGCTTCTCCATCTCGGCCATCTCCTTGCCGTACAGGGCTTCGGTGATGCGGCCCTGGACGTAGGTGGTAAAGCCTTCGTTGAGCCAGATGTCCTTCCAGCTGGCGTTGGTCACCAGGTTGCCCGACCAGCTGTGCGCCAGTTCGTGTGCAACCAGCGAGACCAGCGACTTGTCGCCGACGATCACGGTCGGGGTGGCGAAGGTCAGGCGCGGGTTTTCCATGCCACCGAACGGGAACGACGGCGGCAGCACCAGCATGTCGTAGCGGCCCCAGCGGTATTCGCCGTACAGCTTCTCGGCGGCACCGATCATCTTCTCGGTGTCTTCGAATTCCTTGGCGGCCTTGTTGACCATGGTCGGCTCGGCCCATACGCCGGAGCGGCCGGAGATCGGCTCGAACACCATGTCGCCGGCGGCGATGGCCAGCAGGTAGGACGGAATCGGCTGCGGCATCTTGAAGGTGTAATCACCGTCACGCGCGGCCTTGGGGTCGTTGTCGGCGCTCATCAGCACCATCACGTCCGGGCGCGAGACCACGTGCGCGCTGTAGGTGAAGCGCACGCTCGGGGTGTCCTGCAGCGGCACCCAGGAACGGGCATGGATGGCCTGCGACTGGCTGAACATGAAGGGCAGCTTCTTGCCTTCGGTCATCGACGGCGCCAGCCACTGCAGGCCCGATGCGGTCGGTGCGGTGTGGTAGGTCACTTCCACCTTCGCCGGCTGCGCCGGAGTCTCGATGGTCAGCTTGCTGCCGAACACCTTGTCGACCGGGGCCAGCACGAACTGCAGCGGGCTGCGCGCGCCATCGGCGGCGATCGCCTCGACCTTGGACACGCTCAGCTCGCGGGTGTCGAGCACCAGCTGCTTGGCGTCCTTCTGCTTCCACTCCAGCGTGTAGGTGGCGGTACCGCCGATCTGCTTCTGGTCGAAGTCCAGCTTCAGGTCCAGCGCGATGTCCTTGATGACGACCTTGTCCGGCTCGGCATACGAGCTTTCGTCGTGGCTGCGGTTTTCGGCGTTCACTGGAGCAGCGGGGGCCTTTTCGGCAGTCGGGGCGGCGGCGGGCGCGGCCGCCTCCTGGGAGCAGCCGGCGGCCAGGGCCACGGCCAGCGGAAGGAGCATCAGCGGATTACGCATGAATCGGGACCGTTACGGGGAACAAACCCCAATGGTACCTCCGTCCGGCCCCGCAGGCGTTGCGCGCTGCGGGGTAATGGCGGGCGGGGCCGATCCTGCGCCTTCGGCGCATGCCGACCGAGGTTGGCCTCTACCGGAATGGCGACGGACGCGGTACGGGCGGCCGGGGCTGCGCTGCGCCTCGGGCGCATGCCAACCAAGGTTGGCCTCTACCGGTAGGTGCCAACCTTGGTTGGCACGGATCTGTCATCGCTCGCGGACGGGCGTGTGCCAACCAAAGTTGGCACCTACCAAAGCGGGGCTTACAGCTTGTAGCCGGAATGGATCGAGACGATGCCGCCGGTCAGGTTCTTGTAGTGGCAGCGCTCGAAACCGGCCTGCCCCATCATCGCCTTCAGCTCTTCCTGCGGCGGGTGCTTGCGGATGCTCTCGGCCAGGTACTGGTAGCTGTCCGAATCGTTGGCGAACAGCTTGCCCAGCTTCGGCAGGATCTTGAACGAGTGGAAGTCGTAGATCGGCTTGAACCAGTCGGCGGTGACTTCGGAGAACTCCAGCACGCGGGCCTGGCCGCCGACCTTCAGCACGCGGTACATCTCGCGCAGGCCGGCGTCCTTGTCGGTCACGTTGCGCAGGCCAAAGGCAATGGTCACCAGGTCGAAGCTGTTGTCCGGGAACGGCAGGGCTTCGGCATTGCACTGCACGTAGTCCAGGCCGAGCACCAGGCCGCGGTTGGTCAGGCGGTCGCGGCCGACCGACAGCATGCCGGCGTTGATGTCGCCCAGCACCACCGAACCTTCGGCGCCCACGCGCTCTTTCAGCAGCGCGGCGATGTCACCTGTGCCGCCGGCCAGATCGAGCACGCGGTCACCCGGCTTCACCTGCGCAGTGGCGACGTAGTAGCGCTTCCACGCCCGGTGCACGCCCATGCTCATCAGGTCGTTCATCAGGTCGTAGTTGCGCGCGACCGACGTGAACACCTGGCCGACCAGCTTCTGCTTGTCCTTGGCGGCGACGTCGCGGAACCCGAAATGGGTGGTACCGGATTTGTAGGGGGATTCGCTCATGCCCCGATTATCGCACCGCCGGGGGCCATCGGCACCCCCTGCCCGTATCATGGCGGGCCATGACTTACCGGAGCCCCGCATGATCACCACGCCCGACTACCAGGCCCTGCTGCAGACCGCCATCGCCGAAGCCCGCCAGGGCCTGGCCGAGGGTGGCGTGCCGATCGGCGCGGCGCTGTACCACAACGACGGCCGTCTGCTCGGCTGCGGCCACAACCGCCGCGTGCAGGAAGGCGACCCGTCAGTGCATGGCGAGACCGATGCCTTCCGCAAGGCCGGCCGCCAGCGCCGTTATCAGGACACCATCATGGTCACCACCCTGGCGCCGTGCTGGTATTGCTCGGGCCTGGTGCGCCAGTTCAACATCGGCACCGTGGTGGTCGGCGAATCGCGCACCTTCCAGGGCGGCATCGACTGGCTGCGCGAAAACGGCGTCAAGGTGATCGACCTGGACAGCCAGGAATGCGTGGACCTGCTGGGCGGCTTCATTGCGCAGCATCCGGAGATCTGGAACGAAGACATCGGTGAATGAACACCGCGCAGCGTCCTGTTGAACCCGCTTAATGAACGCTTCAGTGCCGGCACATCCTTGTGCCGGCAGCGTTTGCAGCCATCGCCGTGAACCAGTGCACAGTCAGTTGCCTGGCATGCACACGCGCCGGTAACACCCGAGCCCGCCATCGCACCTAGGGTGGAATGACCGGGGCCCCTTTCCCCGGCGGAGCCAGCCATGTGCGCGCTCGCCCTACGCCCTGCATCAGACCCGGCCCTTGCCGGCATCCGCGACCGATTGACGCAGCAGTTCGCGTTGCATCGACGCACCGCGCCGTTCTGGACCGCTTACCAGGGACTGCAGCAGGAAGTGATCCGCGCCCATCCGCGTGATCATGTGCGGCTGTGCAATGCCATGGCCGACATCGCCGAAGACCTCGGTGCCGTGACCCGCGCGCAGCTGCTCGATGGCAACACCGGCTGCACGCCGCGCTGACGCGGCATGCACCGGCGCATACGCCACACTGCGATGAACCCCCACTCCCATCCACCTCAACCGATTGGATCGACATGCACGCTGAAGTCCCCACCATTCCCCCGGTCATCAATGTCGATGCCGAGCTTGATCACTGGCGCCGCCAGCATGCCGACGGCGCACTGCCGCACAACTCGTTCGGTTCCTACGTGCCGTGGATCAAGTTCGCCTGCGATTCGCTGATCACCCAACCGCGCGCAAGCAATGCCCAGCGCGACGAGATGTTCCAGACCCAGTACGCGCTGCAGATCATGCCGAGGCTGAGCGAGTCCCAGGCCCGCGAGTTCGTAGACCGCTGCTGGCAGCATGTCTACCAGACCAGCCCGGTGCGGCTGCAGGACGCTCCGCGCCTGCGCGCCTGAGCCGAACTACGGCTGCACGGCCCCTGCACGGGCCACTGCCGATCATCCTCGTCACCTGAGTGGGACGACGACGATGAAAGCAAGAAACCTGTTCAATACGATCGCCAAGAAGGCTGCGGCCGCCACCGGTTCGCCGTGGACCTTCCTGGCTGCGGTGATGATCGTGGTGATATGGGGCATCAGCGGGCCCGTGTTTGGCTTCAACGACACCTGGCAGCTGGTGATCAACACCGGCACCACGATCATCACCTTCCTGATGGTGTTCCTGATCCAGCACACGCAGAACGCCGATACCGCGGCGATGCAGATCAAGCTGGACGAGCTGATCCGGGCGACAGCCGAAGCCAACAACGAGCTTCTGGACCTGGAAGAACTGGATGAAGAGCGCCTGGAGGAGATCCGCGCCGAGTACGAGCAGATGGCCCGCGAGGCCGGTGACGCGCTGGCGCGCGTGCGCGCCTGCCATGGCGTGCGCCGGGATGATGAAGCGGTCTGAAGGTAGCGCTACCTGCTCTGGTAGGTGCCAACCTTGGTTGGCACAATGCCGGCCGCCTGCGCTGACGCATCCGTGTCAAACAAGGTTGGCACCTACCAGAAGCGCTGCTTATCCGCGCTCGTGCCAGCCGCCGCCCAGCACCTTGTACAGGGTGATGCGGTTGGATTGCTGGGCCAGCTGCGCCTGCAGCTGCGTCTGCTGCGCGTTGTAGGCGGTACGACGTGCGTCGAGCAGGGTCACGAAGCTGTCCAGGCCGGCGTCATAGCGTGCCTGCGACAGGCGGTTGGCCTGCTCGGCAGCCTCGACCAGGCGCTGCTGCGAGGCGACCTGTTCATCCAGGCTGACATTCAGCGCCAGTGCGTCGGCGGTCTCGCGGAAGCCCACCTGGATCGCCTTCTCGTACTGCGCCAATGCAATGTCACGATCGGCATTGGCGATGGCCAGGTTCGCGCGCAGCTTGCCGCCCTGGAAGATCGGCAGCGTGATCTTCGGCAGGAAGCTCCATACGCGGGTGCCACTATCGAACAGGTTGGACAGTTCGTTCGAACCGCTGCCGATGCTGCCGGTCAGCGAGATGCTCGGGAAGAACGCCGCGCGCGCCGCACCGATGCTGGCGTTGGCGGCCAACAGCTGATGCTCGGCGGACATGATGTCCGGGCGTTGCAGCAGCACGTCGCTGGGCAGCCCGGCCGGCGGCGGCGCCAGTGCCAGCAGGCTCGGCGCCACAGCGTCGGGCAGCAGCGCCGGGTCGAGCTGGCCACCGGCCAGCAGCGCCAGCGCGTTGCGGTCCTGGGCCAGCTGGCCACGCAGGCGTGCGGCGTCGGTGCGTGCGGTTTCGACCAGGGTGCGGGTCTGGGTCAGCTCCAGTGCCGAACTGCCACCGCGTTCGTGGCGGGCCTCGGCCAGTCGCAGTGAATCCTCGTAGGTCTTCAGCGTCGCTTCGGCGATCTTCAATCGCTGCGCGTCCGCACCGTAGGTCAACCACGCGGTGGCGGTCTCGGCGACCAGGCTCAGCTGCGCGTTGCGACGGTTCGCAGCCACGGCGAAGTACTGCTGCAGGGCGGCCTCGCTGAGATTGCGCACGCGACCGAACAGGTCCAGCTCGAACTCCGCCACACCAACACCGGCAGTGAACTGCTCGGTGACGCCAGCGTCCGTACCACGGCGATCCATCTGGCCGGTAACGGCCACGCCCGGCACGCGATCAGCGCGCTGCACGCGGTACTGGCCACGCGCACGTTCAACATTGAGCACCGCCACACGCAGGTCGCGGTTGTTCTGCAGGGACTGGTCGATCACCTGCTGCAGGCGCGCATCGGTGAAGAAGTCGCGCCAGCCGACGGCGGCGACGTCAGCCACCTGGCCCTGCGCGGCCTCGGCCGGCCACTGCGCCGGAATGGCCGGAGCGACGGCGGTGTCCTTCGGCACCAGGGTGGAGCAGCCGGCCAGCACGAGCGCGGCGGCGATGGAAACAGCAATGGAATGAAGCTTCATGGCAACACCTTGGGGATCACGGTGGTAGCGCCGGGCCGTACCCGGCGGCTACGCGGTGAGACATCCGCCGGGCATGGCCCGGCGCTGCCTGATTTCATCATTCGGCGGTTTTGCGCTTGAACACGCGCTGCACCACGACGAAGAACAGCGGCACGAAGAACACGCCGAGCACCGTGCCGACGACCATGCCGCCGAGCACGCCGGTGCCGATCGCCTGCTTGGCGCCGGAGCCGGCACCGCTGGAGATCGCCAGCGGCAGCACGCCCATGCCGAAGGCCAGCGAGGTCATGATGATCGGACGCAGGCGGTCGCGGACCGCGTGCATCGTCGCTTCGATCAGCCCCGCGCCCTTCTCCAGATTTTCCTTGGCGAATTCGACGATCAGGATCGCGTTCTTGCTGGTCAGGCCCACCGTGGTCAGCATCGCCACCTGGAAGTAGATGTCGCGTTCCATGCCGCGGAAGGTATTGGCCAGCACTGCACCGAGGATACCCAGCGGCGCAACCAGCAGCACCGAGGTCGGCACGCTCCAGCTTTCATACAGGGCCGCAAGGCACAGGAACACGATCATCAGCGACAGCGTGTACAGCAGCGGTGTCTGCGAACCGGCCTGGCGTTCCTGGTAGGACATCGCCGTCCACTCGACACCGAAGCCCTGCGGCAGCTGCTTGGCCAGCTGTTCGATCTCGGCCATCGCATCACCGGAGGCCACGCCCGGCGCCGGCTCACCCTGGATCTCGGTGGCCGACACGCCGTTGTAACGCTCCAGGCGTGGCGAACCGTAGTCCCAGCGCTTGCTGGCGAAGGCGCTGAACGGAACCATCTCGCCCTTGTCGTTCTTCACCGACCAGAGATCAAAGTCCTCCGGCACCATGCGGAACGCCTGGTCGGCCTGCACGAATACGCGCTTGACGCGACCACGATCGACGAAGTCATCGATGTACGAGCTGCCCCACGCGGTGGTCAGGGTGGTGTTGATCTGGTCGATCGACAGCCCCAGCGACGTCGCCTTGGCCACATCGATATCGATGCGGAACTGCGGCGTGTCTTCCTGGCCGTTCGGACGCACGTTGGCCAGCTTGCTGCTCTGGGCCGCCAGGCCCAGCAGCTGGTTGCGCGCCGCCACCAGGGCTTCATGGCCCTGACCGCTGTTGTCCTTCAGGAAGAAGGTGTAGCCCGAGGCGGTGCCCAGTTCTGGGATGGCCGGCGGCGGGAAGGCAAAGATGAAGGCATCCTTGATCTGGCCCAGTGCTGCCATCGCGCGGCCGGTGATCGGCATCACGCCGTTGTCAGCATCACGGTCCTTCCAGTCCTTCAGCTTGACGAAGGCCATGCCCGCGTTCTGGCCCATGCCGGCGAAGCTGAAGCCCTGCACCGAAAACACCGACTCGACCGCGTCCTTCTCGTTTTCCATGAAGTGCTTTTCAAGCGCGGCGATCGACTCCAGCGTGCGCTCCTGGGTAGCACCGACCGGTGCCTGCACCAGCGCCATCAGCACGCCCTGGTCTTCATTGGGCAGGAACGAGCTGGGCAGGCGCACGAACAGCACGCCCATCAGCAGGAACAGTGCGGCGACGATGCCCATGAACCGCCACGGGCGGTGCAGGATGCCTCGCACGCCACGCTGGTAGCTTTCGCTGGTGCGGTCGAAGCCGCGGTTGAAGCCATTGAAGAAGCGGCCCGACCAGCCCTTGTGTGCAACGTGGTGCTCGCCCTTCTTCAGCGGCTTGAGCATGGTGGCGCACAGTGCCGGGGTCAGAACGATCGCCACCAGCACCGACAATGCCATCGCCGAAACGATCGTGGCCGAGAACTGCCGGTAGATCACGCCGGTGGAGCCGCTCATGAAGGCCATCGGCACGAACACCGCCGACAACACGAGACCGATACCCACCAGTGCGCCGGTGATCTGGCCCATCGACTTGCGGGTGGCCTCCAGCGGCGATAGTCCTTCTTCGGACATGATGCGCTCGACGTTCTCCACCACCACGATGGCATCGTCCACCAACAGGCCGATGGCCAGCACCATCGCGAACATGGTCAGCATGTTCACCGAGAAGCCCAGCACCGAGAGCACGCCGAAGGTACCCAGCAGCACCACCGGCACGGCGATGGTCGGGATCAGGGTGGCGCGGAAGTTCTGCAGGAACAGGTACATCACCACGAACACCAGCACGATCGCTTCGAGCAGGGTCTGCACCACACCCTTGATCGACACGCGCACGAACGGAGTGGTGTCGTACGGGATCTCGGCCTTCAGGCCGGCCGGGAAGAAGCCTTCCAGCTCCTTCAGGGTCTCATCGACACCGGCAGCGGTATCCAGTGCGTTGGCGCCGGTGGCCAGGGTGACCGCCAGGCCGCTGGCCGGCTGCCCGTTGTAGCGGGTGACGAAGTCGTACGACTCGGCGCCCAGCTCGACGCGGGCAACATCGCCCAGGCGCAGTTCGGCACCGTCCTGCGCGCCGCGCACGATGATGTTGCGGAACTGTTCCGGAGTCTGCAGGCGCGACTGCGCGTTGATGGTGGCGTTGAGCTGCTGGCCCTTCACCGACGGCGCACCACCCAGCTGGCCGATCGCCACCTGTGCGTTCTGCGCCTTGATCGCGGCGGTCACTTCCGGAACCGACAGGCCATAGGTGTGCAGCTTGTTCGGGTCCAGCCAGATGCGCATGGCGTACTTGCCACCGAATACCTGGATGTTGCCCACGCCCGGCACGCGGCTGAGACGGTCGACGACATTGGAACCGACGTAGTCGGCGATGTCGTTGGCATCCATGCTGCCGTCTTCGGACACGAAGGCGATGACGTTGAGGAAGCCCGAGCTGGACTTGGCCACGTTGATGCCCTGCCGCTGTACTTCCTGCGGCAGCAGCGGCATGGCCAGCTGCAGCTTGTTCTGCACCTGCACCTGGGCGATGTCCGGGTTGGTGCCGCTCTCGAAGGTCAGGGTGATGGTGGCCTGGCCGTTGGACGAGCTGTTGGAGGAGAAGTAGATCAGGCCATCAAGGCCCTTCATGTTCTGCTCGATGATCTGCGTCACCGAGTCTTCGACCACCTTGGCCGAAGCACCCGGGTAGCTGGCGCTGATTTCCACCGCCGGCGGTGCGACGTTGGGGTACATCGAGATCGGCAGCTTGAACAGGGCCAGGCCGCCGGCGAGCATGATGATGATCGCGATGACCCACGCGAAGATGGGTCGATCGATGAAGAAACGTGCCATGGAGTTCTCCGCTTACTTCGCGCCTGCGGCCGCAGCTGCAGGTTGGGCGGCGGCCGGCTTGGCCGGGGCGGCGCCCTGTTCGGTGGCATTCACGGGCATGCCCGGGCCGATTTTCTGCAGGCCTTCGACGATGACCTTGTCGCCGGCCTTCAGGCCGTCCTCGACCAGCCACCTGTCGCCGACGGTGCGGCTGACCTTGACCGGGCGCACTTCGACCTTGTTGTCCTTGCCGACCACCATCGCGCTGGTATCACCCTTCGGATCACGGGCGATGCCCTGCATCGGCACCAGCACTGCGTCGCTGCGCACACCGCCGCCGATCACCGCGCGCACGTACATGCCCGGCATCAGCAGACCGTCGGGGTTGTCGACCCTGACCCGCAGCGCGAAGCTGCCGGTGGCCGGATCGACGCTGACTTCGGAGAACTCCAGCGTGCCCTTGTGTTCGAAGGTGCTGCCGTCTTCCATCAGGATGCTGACCGGCGTCTGCTGGTTGTCCTGCAGGCGGCCGGCGGCCAGTTCGCGGCGCAGCTGCAGCAGCTCGGCCGAGGACTGGGTCAGGTCGACGTAGATCGGGTCCAGCTGCTGCACGGTTGCCAGCGCCGTTGCCTGCCCGGCGCTGACCAGCGCGCCCTGGGTGACGCTGGACTTGCCGATGCGGCCGCTGATCGGCGCGGTGATGCGCGCATAGCCGAGGGTCACGTTGGCGGCATCCAGTGAGGCCTTGGCGGCGCCGACATCAGCTTCTGCCTGCTTCTGCGCGGCCACGGCGTTTTCCAGATCCTGCTGGCTGACCGCGTCGACCTTGGCAAGTTCGGTGATGCGCTTGGCGCTCAGCCGCGCTGCATTGGCGGTGGCTTCGGCGCGGGCCAGCTGTGCACGCGCACTGTTGGCCTGGGCGCGGTAGCTGGCGTCTTCGATCTGGTACAGCGGCTCGCCGGCCTTGACCATCCCGCCCTCGGTGAACAGGCGCTTGGCGACGATGCCATTGACCTGCGGGCGCACCTCGGCCACCAGGAAGGCGTTGGTGCGGCCCGGCAGCTCACGGGTCAGCCCGACGGTCTCGGACTTCAGCGTGACCACGCTGACCTGGCCCGGTCCCTGTTCGGGCGCCTGGGGTTGGCCGCCGCAGGCAGCGACGGTGGCAGCGATCGCCAGCGACAACGCGAAGGGTCGGATTCGGCTCAGCAACATGATGGGAATGGCTCTTGAAGGGAGGGATCTCAGCAGGGGCTGACAAGGCGCCCCCTCTCCTTGCTGGAGGGAAGGCCGCACGGACAGCGCCCACCCGGGTGGAGTGGGAGCCAGGACGGGCCTGCCACGCACACGACGGGAATGATGGGAACGAAATATACATACATGCGTGTTTGTTTGTAAACAGGTACAATTCAGCCACGTTTCACCCGCACTCGTACCTACCCATGGCCCGCAAGACCAAAGAGGACACCCAGGCAACCCGGGAAGGCATCCTTGACGCCGCCGAAGCCTGCTTCCATGAACACGGCGTGGCCCGTACCACGCTGGAGATGATCGGTGCCCGTGCCGGCTATACCCGCGGCGCGGTCTACTGGCACTTCAAGAACAAGAGCGAGGTGCTGACCGCGATCGTCGAGCGCGTGCACCTGCCTTTCATGCAGGAACTGGAGCGCACCTCCACCGACCAGCGCGACACCCCGGTGCATGACCTGCGCGCGGTGATGATCCACTCGTTCATCGAGCTGTCCGAGGACGAGCGCCTGCGCAAGACCATGGAAATCATGCTGCGCAGCGATGCCTCGGCCGACACCAGGGTGCTGACCGAACTGCAGCAGAGCGGCTTCCGCGATGCCCTGGACCGCATGGAACGCGCCCTGCGCCGTGCCCAGGACCTGGGCCAGCTGCGCGAGGGTGCGGACCCGAAGATCGCCGCACGCATGCTGCATGCCACGGTACTGGGCGTGCTGCACGGGGCGATGGTCGAACCGGACCTGATGGACCTCAAGCGCGATGGCATGCTGGCGCTGGACATGACCCTGGCCGCCTACGTGAAGGAAGGCGTGTTCGTGCCGGGCACAGTACCCGAGCCGCTGCCGGAGGCGTGAGCGGCATTGCTGCCGCCACGACGGCCCCATGTGAGGACGGCCCCATGATCCTGGACAATGTGGCGTGGGGCTTCATCGGTTGCGGCAGCGTCACCGAGAAGAAAAGCGGCCCGGCTCTGGCCGGCGCGCCCGGCTCACGGGTGGCCGCGGTGATGCGCCGCAATGCGGCACTGGCCGAAGACTACGCACGGCGCCATGCGATTCCCCGCTGGTACGCCGATGCCGATGCGCTCATCGCCGATCCGGAAGTGAACGCGATCTACGTTGCGACGCCGCCTTCCACGCACATGCATTACGCATTGAAGGCGATTGCCGCGGGCAAGCCGGTCTACATCGAAAAGCCGATGGCCATGGACCATGACCAGTGCCAACGCATCATGGAGGCCAGCGCACGCAGCGGCGTACCGGTGTTCGTAGCCTATTACCGCCGCGCCCTGCCCCGCTTCGAGAAGGTGAAGCAGCTGCTGGACAGCGGCGCGATCGGTGAACCGCGCAGCGTGCGCGCCACCCTGCATCGACCGCACTCGGCGAATGCCGCGTCGCCGGACTTCTGGCGGACCAACCCGGCAATCTCCGGCGGCGGCCTGTTCGTTGATCTGGGCTCGCACACCCTGGACCTGCTCGATCACCTGCTCGGGCCTTTGACCGATGTGCGTGGCCTGGCCAGTTCGCAGGCAGGCGCGTATGCCGCCGAGGACAGCGTCTCGATGTGCTTTCGTGCCGGTCGGGGGGTGCATGGCATCGCGCAGTGGAGTTTCTGCGCGTTCCGCCGCCAGGATGAAGTCGAGATCACCGGCGACCACGGTCAGCTGCGCTTTGCCACCTTCGATGATGTTCCGGTAGTACTGGAGACCGAGGCCGGCGTGCAGGCGTTCGACATCCCGAACCCGCCGTCGATCCAGCAGCCGTTGATCGCCACTCTGGTCGATGAGCTGCGCGGCAACGGCCACTCGCCGTCAACCGGCGTCAGCGCCGCCCGCACCAATGCGGTGATGGATCAGGTGCTGCAGGCCTACCGCACACGGCAATCGCGCTGACCATCAACGAAGAAGGCCGCCTTGCGGCAGCCTTCCATGTTGCAGCGGCCGGGGTCAGAGCCCTCGCTACGGCGAGGGATCCGCCCCCATCGGATAGCGGCCTTCTGCGTTACAGGATGTAGCGGCTGAGGTCCGGATCCTGCACCAGCTCGCCCAGGTGCGTATCGACGTAGGCGCTGTCGATTGCAAGGGTCTCGCCATCACGGTCCGGTGCTTCGTAGCTGAGCGAATCCAGCAACCGCTCCAGCACGGTGTGCAGGCGGCGCGCACCGATGTTCTCCTGGCGCTCGTTCACCTGGAAGGCGATCTCGGCCAGGCGATCGATGGCATCGGCGGTGAAGCTGACCTTGACGCCCTCGGTGGCCAGCAGCGCCTCGTACTGCTTGGTCAGCGCGGCCTTCGGTTCGGTCAGGATGCGCACGAAATCGTTCTTGCTCAGCGCACCCAGCTCGACACGGATCGGGAAACGACCCTGCAGCTCGGGAATCAGGTCGCTGGGCTTGGCCAGGTGGAATGCGCCGGAGGCAATGAACAGGATGTGGTCGGTCTTGATCGTGCCGTACTTGGTGGACACGTTGGAGCCTTCCACCAGCGGCAGCAGGTCGCGCTGCACGCCTTCGCGCGAGACGTCGCCACCACCCACGTTGTCACCACGCTTGGCGACCTTGTCGATCTCGTCGATGAAAACGATGCCGTGCTGCTCGCAGGCTTCGATCGCCGCGGTACGGATGTCGTCCTCGTTGACCAGCTTGCCGGCTTCTTCTTCGATCAGCAGCGGACGCGCGGCCTTGATGGTCAGCGTGCGCTTGTGCGCCTTGGCGCCACCACCGAGGTTGGCGAACATCGACTTCAGCTGCTGGCCCATTTCCTCCATGCCCGGCGGGGTCATGATGTCCATGCTGACGTTGGCGGCCAGGTCGAGCTCGATCTCGCGGTCGTCCAACTCACCATTGCGCAGCATCTTGCGGAACTTGATGCGGGTCTCGTTGTCCTGTGCCGACGGCTCGTTGCGCGCCACCTCCGGATCGAAACCGATGCCGCCACTACGTCGCGGCAGCAGCGCATCAAGGATGCGGTCTTCGGCGCGCTCTTCGGCCTGGGTACGCACGCGCACCTTGGCCTGTTCGCGGTAAAGCTTCACTGCGGTATCGGCCAGGTCACGGATGATCTGCTCGACGTCCTTGCCGACGTAGCCGACTTCGGTGAAGCGGGTTGCTTCGACCTTGACGAACGGCGCGTTGGCCAGCGTGGCCAGGCGGCGTGCGATCTCGGTCTTGCCGACGCCGGTCGGGCCGATCATCAGGATGTTCTTCGGCATCACCTCATTGCGCAGCTCAGGCACCAGCTGCATGCGACGCCAGCGGTTGCGCAGGGCGATGGCCACCGCGCGCTTGGCGTCGTGCTGGCCCACGATATGCCGGTCCAGCTCCTGCACGATCTCGCGCGGGGTCATGGTGGCGGAGGAAACTTCGATCTTCGACATGGATGTGCTCACGAATTCGTTGTCGGTAGCGCCGGGCCATGCCCGGCGGATCGGGGAGCGTTACAGCTCCTCGACCACCACGTTGCGGTTGGTATAGATGCAGATGTCGCCGGCGATGCCGATCGCTTCACTGGCGATGGTGCGCGCATCCAGTTCTGTGTGCGCCATCAGCGCGCGGGCGGCGGAAAGTGCATAGGAACCACCGGAACCGATGGCGATGATGCCGTCCTCCGGCTCGATCACATCACCGGTGCCGCTGATGATCAGCGAGGTTTCCTTGTCGGCCACGGCCAGCAGGGCTTCGAGCTTGCCCAGACGGCGCTCGGTGCGCCAATCCTTGGCCAGCTCGACCGCAGCGCGCTGCAGCTGGCCGTGCTTTTCCAGCTTGGCCTCGAACAGCTCGAACAGGGTGAAGGCATCGGCGGCGGCACCGGCGAAGCCGGCCAGCACCTGGCCGTCACGGCCAAGGCGTCGCACCTTGCGCGCATTGCCCTTCATCACGGTGTGGCCCAGCGTGACCTGGCCGTCGCCGGCAATGGCCACGTGCTCGCCGCGACGGACGCAGACGATGGTGGTGGCGTGGAAAACGTTGGGATTCTGACTGGGGTCCATGCGGCCTCCGATAGCTGTTCCCGGGAGATGGGGACAGCGCCGGGTGCGATCAAGCCTGTGCGGATGGCTGCCGTTCAGCGCTTGGCGGCGCGCCATGGGCAGGCGGGCGCCCTTTCAACGAACGCATCGCAATGCGCGCGGACCCCGCCGCCCGAACGTGGAACGCCTGTCGTTCAACGTTTTGCCTGCGACGGCCGCTCCGGATTGGGCTCGATGCCCCAGGCAATGTACCAGTCCTCCCCCTGCGTCTCGATCGGATGCTGGGTCCGGCCGGAACCATTGCCGCAGGCCAGCGCGTCAGCCGCGCAGTAGCGGTCGCAGCCCCAGCAGATGCGCTCGGGATGCCTGGGGTGCAGCGGAATGGGCTTCGCCATGGCAGGCAGTTTCCTCGTGGCCTGCGGCCACGGTGCGCCGGTTGCATCCGCCCAGCCCTGATCCAGATCAAGGGCGGTCTATTCAGCCTTGTCGTCCTTGCTGCGACGCTTCGCACGTGGATGCGCGGCGTCGTAGACCTTGGCCAGATGCTGGAAATCGAGGTGGGTATAGATCTGCGTGGTGGCGATGTCGGCATGGCCGAGCAACTCCTGCACGCCGCGCAGGTCGCCGGAGGATTCCAGGATATGGCTGGCGAAACTATGCCGCAGCATGTGCGGATGCACGTGCTTGAACAGGCCCTGGCGCTGCGCCAGCTGGCGGATGCGGATCTGCACCGCGCGTTGGCTGATCGACCCGTTGCGACCGGGAAACACCGGCATTGCCGGGCCACCACCACTTTCCGCACGCCATGCCTGCAGCGCTTCGCGCGCTGGTCGGCCGAACGGCACCCGGCGCTGGCGATTGCCCTTGCCCATCACGTTGACCAGGCCGCTGGCAAAATCAAGATCGCGCCAGGTCAACGCACACACTTCGCTCAGGCGCAGGCCGGAGGAATAGAACAGTTCCAGCAACGCGCGATCACGACGGCCGAGTTCACCCTCGGGCTCCAGTTCAACCAGCTGCACGGCTTCATCGGCATCGAGCACCTGCGGCAGCCGACGTGGCGCGCGCGGCGCCTTCAGCGTCGCCGCCGGGTTGACCTCGATACGGTCGTGCTTGAGCAGCCAGGCGTAGAAGCTGCGGCAGGCAGACAAGCGGCGCTGCAGGCTCTTGGCCGACAGTCCGCGGCGGTGTTCATCGGCGACGAACTGGCGCAGCGTTTCGGCATCGAGTGCTTCCACCACCACGCCCCGCGGCTCGGCCCACACCGACAGAGCGTCCAGGTCGCGGCGATAGGCATCAAGCGTATGCGCCGACATCCGCCGCTCCACCTGCAGGTGCTGCAGGAAGGCCTGTACCGCGCTCATCGTCGTGTCCTGCTCAGCCCGGGAAGCGCTTCAGGCCGGTGACCAGCGCATCGCCCATCATGCGCAGGAACAGCGTGCCCATGCCCGGGTAGAAGCGGTTCGGGTCATGGCTGCCGACCGCGATCAGGCCTACGCCCGGCAGTGGCAGCAATGCGGTGGTCTGCACTTCTTCGCTGCGTACGCCATACAGCACGGCGTTCTTTTCCGGCTGCAGGCGGCCACAGATCGGCTCGCCGTCCTTCAGGCAATCGCGGAACGGACCGAGCTGCGCATCATCGGCGGCGATCACCTGCAGCCAGTCTGCCTGTTCCAGTCCCGCCACCGGCGTGTGCACCACCAACCGCACCAGGTCGCCGGCGAAGTCTTCCTGCAGCGAGGCGGCCATCGCACGCAGGGTGTCGGCGGCGTTGTCCTGCTTCATCAGCGCCAGGGTCAGCTGGTGCGTACGCACCGCCAGACGCTCGTTGACCTGCGCGGTGGCGCCCAGATCGGCCAAGCGTCGCGCGAGCTCGCGGTTCTTCTCACGCAGCACTTCCAGCTGGTAGCTGGCCAGCGATGCGGTCGGGCCGTCATCGCGGGGCACCACCAGGGTCAGGGCCAGGTCCGGGAACTGCTTGAGGAAGCCGGGATGACGCCGCAACCAGGCAGCAACTTCGTGGGCCCCGAGCTTGTCGACGGTTTCGGTCATGCGATCCACTCCCCTTCGAAGACGAATGCAGTCGGGCCGGCCATTACCACCGGCTGGCCATCACCCGGCCACTGGATGCGGAGGTCACCACCGGGCAGGCTGATGCGCGCATCGCGCTGCAAGCGGCCACGCTGCATCAGGGTCACCGCAGCGGCACAGGCACCGCTGCCGCAGGCCAGGGTTTCGCCGACGCCGCGCTCGAACACGCGCAGGCGTGCATGCGCGGGGCTCATCACCTGGGCGAAGCCCACGTTCACCGAACGCGGGAACGACGCATGCTGCTGCAGCAGCGAACCGACGCGCTCGACCGGTGCGGCATCGATCAGGCCGACTTCAATCACCGCGTGCGGATTGCCCATCGACACTGCGGCAAAACGCACGGTCTCGCCCTGCAGCGGCAGCAGGTACTCCTCGCGCGGATGGGCGAAGCCCACCAGCGGCACGTTGGCCGGCTCGAACGCGGGCACGCCCATGGTCACCGCGTACTGGCCATCGCCCAGCACCTTCACTTCGTGGCTGGCCAGCGGGCTGTCGATGACGAACGCATCGCCCTGTGCACTGCCCTCGCGCACCAGCCAGGCGGCGATGCAGCGCGCACCGTTGCCACACTGTTCGGAATTGGAACCATCGGCATTCCAGATCCGGTACGAAGCCACCGAGCCTTCCGCACGCGGCGCTTCGATGGTCAGGATCTGATCGCAGCCGACACCGGTGTGGCGATCGGCCAAGCGCGCGGCCAGCTCGGGCGTAGGCGGCACGGTGCTGTCACGCAGGTCGATCACTACGAAATCATTGCCCGCGCCGTGCATCTTGCTGAAACGCAGCGCCTTGGAACCGGCCTCACTCATTCCCGCTGCCCACCTTCTTCGCGGGCGCAGGCGCCGGCTGGGTCGTCGGCGCGGCCGGGTCCACGGTCGTGGCCGGGGTGCCGGTGCCCTGGGTCTCCGCCGGAGTCGCTTCGTTGGCGGGCTCGGCAACCGGTTCGACCAGTTCTTCCACCGGCACCGGCTTCTGCGGCAGTACCAGCGGGCCCTTGTTGCCGCAGGCGGCGAGGAGCAGCAGCGAAGCCGCTGCCAGCGGAATCAGGATGGCGTTTCGATGGGGGATCTTCATGCCCCGAGTATAGCCATTGGCGGCTGAGCGGTTGGTGCAGGGTGCCGTGCCGCGCATCCGCCGGGCATGGCCCGGCGCCACCGCAACCGGGCCCCCTGGTAGCGCCGGATCATGCCCGGCGGGGGACGTTACTCGGGTGGCGGCAACGGCCGGGTCCACAACCAGATCGCCACCACGGTCATGCTTCCGATCGAGAACCACTTCACCCAGGCGATCGGCACGCACCACAGCATGATGCCGGCGCACACCGCCATGGTGACCGTGGCCATCCACTTGCCATAACGGCTGACCGCGCCATGCGCCTGCCAGTTGGCGATGGCCGGGCCGAAACGCGGGTGTTGCAGCAACCAGTTGTGCAGGCGCTCGGAACCGCGCGAAGCGGCCCAGGCCGAGATCAGGATGAATACGGTGGTCGGCAGGCCCGGCACGAAGATGCCGACGATGCCGGTGCCGAGGCTGACGTACGCCAGCAGCCACCAGGCCCAGCGGAAACGTACCGGCCGGACCGGCGCGGACGATGCTTTGGCAACGGGTGGGTCGGGCTGGCTCATCGCACAAGGATACCCAGAGCGGTGGCGGCGGCGATATCACCGCCGCCACCCTGCCTCATTCCGCCGCAGCGGCGCCGGCCGGGTCCTGGATACCCAGCTGCTGCAGCACGAAGGCGTATGACTCGGACAGCTCACGGTAGCGCTGGAAGCGCCCCGACTTGCCACCGTGACCAGCTTCCATGTTGGTGCGGAACAGGATCGGAAGATGACCGGTGTTGTCGTCACGCAGCTTGGCCACCCACTTGGCCGGCTCCCAATACTGCACCTGCGAATCCCACAGGCCGGTGCCCACGAACAGCGCCGGGTAGGCCTGCTTCTTCACGTTGTCATAGGGCGAGTAGGACAGCATGTAGTCGTAGTACGGCTTCTGCTCCGGGTTGCCCCACTCGTCGTATTCGTTGGTGGTCAGCGGAATGGTCGGATCGAGCATGGTGGTGACCACGTCGACGAACGGCACCTGCGCCACCATCACCCGATAGTCCTGCGGCGCCTGGTTGGCCACCGCGCCCATCAGCAGGCCGCCGGCGCTGCCACCGGAGGCGGCCACGCGATCTTTCGCCGCCCATCCCTGTGCCACCAGGCCACGGGTGACGTCGATGAAATCGTTGAAGGTGTTCTGCTTGTGCAGCAGCTTGCCGTTCTCGTACCAGTCACGGCCCATTTCCTGGCCTCCGCGGATATGCGCAATGGCATACACCACGCCGCGATCGAGCAGGCTCACCGCGGTCTGGTTGAAGTATGGGTCCATCGACATGCCGTAGCTGCCGTAGGCGTACTGGAACAGCGCGCCCTTGCCATCCTTCTGGTAGCCCTTGCGGTAGACCAGCGACACCGGCACCTTGACCCCGTCGCGGGCGGTGATCCACACGCGGTCGGTTTCGTACTTCGATACGTCATAGCCGATCACCGGCTGCTGCTTCAGCTGACGGCGCTCGCCCGTGGCAGTGTTCAGCTCGAACACCGTGGTCGGGGTGGTCATCGAGGTGTAGACGTAACGCAACCACGGCGTATCGGCCTCGGTGTTGTCGCCCAGGCCCATCGAATACGCCGGCTCATCAGCCTTCACGTAATCGCTGCGGCCATCCTTGAACAGCAGGCGGATGCGCTCCAGGCCCTCGGAACGTTCGGCGATGGCGGTATAGCTGTCGAACAGCTCGAAGCCTTCGATGAACACCGCAGCGTCGTGCGCGATCCAGTCCTGCCACTGCGAGCGCGAGGTGGCATCGGTAGGCGCGGTGACCAGCTTGAAGTTCTTCGCACCGTCGTTGGTGCGGATCACCCAGCGGCCATCGTAGTGGTCAGCGTCATACTCGACATCGCGCTGGCGCGGCGCAAGCACGGTGAAGGTGGTCGGATCACTGGCCGGCGCGTAGCGCTCCTCCGAGGACACGGTGCTGTGCACGCCGATGGTGATGAAGCGGTCGTCGCGGGTGCGGCCGATGCCCATGTAGAAACTGTCGTCCTTCTCTTCGTAGACGACGGTGTCGGCACTGGCCGGTGTGCCCAGCACGTGCTTCTTCACGCGCACGGTCAACAGCGTTTCCGGATCGTTCTCGACGTACAGCACGGTGCGGTTGTCGTCGGCCCAGACCAGATCACCGGAGCTGCCGCTGATCACATCGGGCAGCACCTGGCCGGTGCGCAGGTCCTTGAAGCGGATGGTGTACTGGCGGCGGCCGACGTCATCATCTGCCCAGGCCAACAGCTGGTTGTCCTGGCTGACCTCCATCGAGCCGACACTGAAGTAACCCTTGCCGGCGGCCAGTGCATTGACGTCGAGCAGGATCTCCTCGGGCGCTTCCATCGCACCCTTGCGGCGCGCATGGATGGGGTAGTCCTGGCCGGTCTCGTAGCGGCTGTAGTACCAGTAGCCGCGCTCACGCGCCGGCACACTGGAATCGTCCTGCTTGATGCGGCCGACGATCTCCTTGTACAGGGTGTCTTCCAGTGGCTTCAGCGGTGCCAGCAGCTGGTCGGCATAGGCATTCTCGGCCTGCAGGTAGGCCAGCATGTCCTTGTTCTCGCGTTTGTCGTCGCGCAGCCAGTAATAGTCATCGTTGCGGGTCGCACCGAACGGCGCCTTGACCACGTGCGGATGCTTGGCGGCATCCGGCGGAACGGGCGGAGTGGCGGCGGTAGCGGTGGTGGTCATCAGGCTGGCAAGCAACAGGCAGAGGGTGGATTTCATGAGATAAGGCTCCTGGTGCATCAATGCAATGGTCTTCGACGGGGTCAGATCCCTTTTCCCGAAAAGGGATCTGACCCCAATCCCGGCAATGCGGCAACCCTGCGGATCGTCATGGATCGCGCGCGCCCCTCCTCCGGGTCAGAGCCCTTTTGCACGCAAATGGGATCCGACCCCGGCACGCCGCGTACCATGGCTGCATGAGCACCCTGCCCCACATGCCGGGCTACAGCCGGCGCAGCCATGAAATCGCCCCGTTCCACGTGATGTCCCTGCTGGCCCGCGCACAGGCGCTGGAACAGGCCGGCCATGATGTGATCCACCTGGAGATCGGCGAACCGGACTTCACCACCGCCGAACCGGTCGTACGCGCCGGCCAGGCTGCGCTGGCCGCCGGCCACACCCGATATACCGCCGCGCGCGGCCTGCCGGCCCTGCGCCAGGCGATCAGTGGCTTCTATCGCAGCCACTATGGGCTGGACATCGATCCCGAACGCATCCTGGTCACGCCCGGCGGTTCCGGGGCGCTGCTGCTGGCCAGCAGCCTGCTGGTCGATCCCGGCCGCCACTGGCTGCTGGCCGACCCCGGCTACCCCTGCAACCGCCACTTCCTGCGCCTTGTGGAAGGCGGCGCGCAGCTGGTGCCGGTCGGCCCGGACACCGCATACCAGCTCACTCCCTCGCTGGTGGAACAGCACTGGAATGCCGACAGTGTCGGCGCGCTGGTGGCCTCACCCGCCAACCCGACCGGCACCGTGCTCTCCGCCGACGAACTGGCCGCACTATCGAAGGCCCTGCAGGCGCGTGGCGGCCACCTGGTGGTGGACGAGATCTATCACGGCCTGACCTACGGCCTGGACGCAGCCAGCGTGCTGCAGGTGGATGACAGCGCGTTCGTGCTGAACAGCTTCTCCAAATATTTCGGCATGACCGGCTGGCGGCTGGGTTGGCTGGTGGCGCCGCCGGCGGCGGTGCCGGACCTGGAGAAGCTGGCACAGAACCTGTACATCAGCGCCTCCAGCATCGCCCAGCACGCTGCGCTGGCCTGCTTCAGCGCGGAATCGATGGCGATCTTCGAGCAGCGCCGCGAAGCGTTCCGCGAGCGTCGCGATTATCTGTTGCCCGCCCTGCGCGAGCTTGGTTTCCGCATCGAAGTGGAACCGCAGGGTGCGTTCTACCTGTACGCCGACGTCAGCGCGTTTACCGACGACGCGCAGGCGTTCTGTGCGCACTTCCTGGAAACCGAACACGTGGCGTTCACCCCGGGCCTGGATTTCGGCTTCCACCGCGCCAACCAGCACGTGCGGCTGGCCTACACCCAGGAAGTGCCGCGGTTGCAGGAAGCGGTGGCGCGGATCGCACGCGGGTTGAAGCGATTCCGGTAGCGCCGGGCCATGCCCGGCGGCATATTGCCGCGCTCCGCGCTCGCCGGGCATGGCCCGGCGCCACCCGATAACGAAAAACGCCGCCCTGGGGCGGCGTTTTCCGTTCTGCTTATTCCGTTCTGCTTACTTGCCGCCCAACCGCTCCCACAGGAAGCTGTAGGCCAGTGCAGCCATGTGCGCGGCCTGCGCATTGTTGGCCGCACCGCCGTGGCCACCTTCGATGTTCTCGTAGTAGGTCACGTCCTTGCCGGCGTCGATCATCTTCGCCGCCATCTTGCGGGCGTGGCCCGGGTGCACGCGATCATCGCGGGTGGAGGTGGTGAACAGCACCGGCGGGTAGGTCTTCTTCGCGTCGAACAGATGGTACGGCGAGAAGGTCTTGATGAACTCCCAGTCGCTGGTGTCCGGGTTGCCGTACTCGGCCATCCACGAGGCACCCGCCAGCAGGTGGCTGTAGCGCTTCATGTCCAGCAGCGGTACCTGCACCACCACTGCACCGAACAGTTCCGGGTACTGGGTGAGCATGTTGCCGGTGAGCAGGCCACCGTTGCTGCCGCCCTGCACGCCCAGGTGCTTGGCCGAGGTGATCTTGCGGGTGACCAGGTCCTGCGCCACGGCGGCCATGTCTTCATAAGCCTTGTGACGGTTCTGCTTCAGCGCCGCCTGGTGCCAGCGCGGGCCGTACTCACCACCGCCACGGATGTTGGCGACCACGTACACGCCGCCCTTTTCCAGCCAGGCGCGACCCATGCCACCGGAGTAGCTCGGGGTCAGCGAGATCTCGAAGCCACCGTAGCCGTACAGCAGGGTCGGGTTGGAACCGTCCAGCTTCATCGCCTTGTCGTGCACCACGAAGTACGGCACGCGGGTGCCGTCCTTGCTGGTGGCGAAGTGCTGTTCGATCACCTTGTCCTTGGCATCGAAGAAGGCCGGCATGGTCTTGAGCACTTCCGGCGCCTTCCCGACCTCGGCCAGTGCCAGCGTGGTCGGGGTCAGGTAGTCCGTGGCGGTCAGCCAGACGGCGTCGCTGTCGTTGCTGTCCACCGCGCCCACGGCCAGGGTACCGAAGGCCGGCGCACCGACGAACTCACTCTTCTGCCAGCCGCTGGCACCCGGGGTCAGCACCGACAGGCGGTTCTTGACGTCGTCGAGCACGTTCAGCACCAGGTGGCTCTTGGTCCAGGTCGCACCGGCCAGCGAGGTGGTCGCGGTCGGGGTGAACAGGACTTCGAAATCACGCTTGCCGGCCAGGAAATCGTCGAGCTTGGTCGCCAGCAGCGAGCCGGAGGCGTAGGTTTTGCCACCTACGGTCCAGGCGTCACGCAGCTCCAGGGTCAGCCACTGCTTGTGCAGGCCCTTCTCCGCCGAGTTCGGCGCGTCGATCTTGGTCAGCGTGCCGTTGTCGGCACGCAGGTACAGCTCGTTGTTGTAGAAGGCCAGGGTGCGGCTGACCAGGTTGCGCTCGAAGCCCGGAGTGTCATCGTGCATCGCCGCGATGTACATGTCTTCCGGCTTGCCTTCGTACACCACGCTGGCCGAGGCCATCGGCGTACCACGCTTCCACAGCTTGGCCACGCGTGGGTAGCCGGAGGTGGTCATCGAGCCGGCACCGAAGTCGGTGTAGACGAATACGGTGTCGCGGTCGATCCAGTTCAGGCCGCCCTTCGATTCCGGACGGAAGAAGCCGTCCTTGATCCAGGACTTGTTGGACAGGTCGAACTCACGGGTGACATCGGCATCGGCACCGCCGCGCGACAGCGCGATCAGGCAGCGGCTGTAGTCCGGGCGCAGGCAGTCGGCACCGTGCCAGACCCAGTTCTCGCCCTCGGCCTTGTTCAACGCGTCCAGGTCGAGCACGGTTTCCCACTGCGGCGAGGCCTTGCGGTATTCGGACAGCGTGGTGCGCCGCCACAGGCCGCGCTCGTGCTGCTTGTCCTTCCAGAAGTTGTAGTAGTAGTCGCCGATCTTCTGCACGCCGGGAATCTTGGCATCGGAGTCGAGCACCTCACGGATGCTGGTCTCCATCTGCTTGAAGGCCGGGGTCTGCGCCAGGCGCCCTTCGGACTTGGCGTTCTGTTCCTTGACCCAGGACAGCGGCTTGTCGCCGGTGACGTCCTCCAGCCAGGCGTAGCGATCGGTTTCTTCAGCGGCCACGGCGGTCCCCACCGAGGCAGCGGTCATCATGCCGGCCAACAGGCAGGCGGAAGCGAGTCGTGACATTGCAGCTCCAGGCAGTCATAAGCCCAGGAACGCTAGCACGGAACGTCGCGGCCGCCCCCGTGTCGAAGGTCAGGCCGTGGCCGTCGAGCCGCGCCGGCCTCGAGGCGTCCCGCCGCTGCGACGTCGCGCCTGTCCACCGGTACGACGTGCCAGCCGCAACCACGACAGGCGTGGCAACGGGAAGCGCAGCAGTGCCCACCAGGCCACCAGCGGCATGCCCACCAGCCACATCGGCAGCCAGCCCAGCCAGGCGCTGCTGCCGCGCGCGGCCGGCCAGACCAGTACCAGCGCCAGGCCGGCCAGGGCCAACTGCTGCACGCTGCGCAGCAGGCGCGGGTCGGCACGCTCGAGGATGACGCGTTCAGTTGCAGGGCGAAGGACGGAACGTGCGTTCATGGGGCTTCTCCGGTAGACAATGCAACACAGCTTGGGCAAGCCCCTTCTCACAGGTTGCGACACCATTGACGGATCGCGTGCACACAGTCGACCATGCGCGTGCAAGCCCACTGGAGCACGCTCCCGCATGACCTCGATCCGCCCGCTCTGCGCCGTGCTGCTGGCCCTGTCCCTGGCGGGCCCCGCCATGGCCGCCAGTGAGCCGCCGTCGCCCCGTGCCAGCGCAACGCGCGCTCCCGCCCTGGACGAACCGATCGACCTGAAGCGCTTCATGGGCACCTGGTACGTGATCGGCCGCGTACCGAACTTCATCGAACGCGGCCATGTCGCCAGCGTCAACCAGTACGAACTGCGCGACGAACACAAGGTCGGCATCACCTACCGCTACCGCGATGGCTTCGGCGAACCCCTGCAGGAAGTCCGCGCCCGCGCCAGCGTCGACCCGGACAGCGGCAACCATGGCTGGCGCACCTGGTTCTATCGCGTGGTGCCTACGCATTCGCGCGTGCTGGAAGTGGCCCCGGACTACTCATGGGCGCTGATCGGCTACCCGGGTCGCGAGATGGCCTGGATCTTCTCGCGCACTCCGGACATGGACAAAGCCCTGTACAAGGAGCTGGCCGAGCGCCTGCGTGACGAGTACGGCGTCAACACCGACAAGCTCAAGCGGGTGCCGCAGCACCCCGAGCAGGTCGGCAAGCTGGGCTACGAAGTGCCGAACGTGCGTTGAGATGGCGCCGCCGGGCATGGCCCGGCGGACGAACCGATTATTTGCGGCTGTAATGCGTGACCAGGCGGTCGCCGAGCATCTGCAGCAGCTGCACCAGCACCAGCAATACCACCACGGTGACCAGGGCCACGTCGGTACGGTTGCGCTGGTAGCCTTCGCGAAGTGCCAGGTCGCCCAGGCCACCGGAACCAATCGCACCGCCCATTGCCGTGAACCCGACCAGCGCCACCGTGGTCACGGTCGCGGCTGCAATCAGGCCCGGGCGAGCTTCGGGCAACAGTACCCGGCTGACCAGTTGCCAGGTGGTGGCGCCCATCGCCTGTGCCGCCTCGACCACACCGCGGTCTACTTCACGCAGAGCAGTCTCGACCAGCCGCGCGTAGAACGGTGCCGCACCGATGACCAGTGCGGGCAGCGTGCCGAGCACACCGATCGACTGGCCCATCAGCCACAGCGACACCGGGATCAGCACCACCATCAGAATGATGAACGGTACCGAGCGCAGCAGGTTCACCACCAACGCCAGCACGCCGTAGGCGAAGGGCCGGCGCTTCAGCTGCGGCGCCCCGAACACGTACAACAACACGCCCATCGGCAACCCAATGGCCAGAGTCAGTGGCAGCGAACCGGCCATCATCAGCAGCGTCTCGATGGTCGCCTTGCCGATATCCACCCATTTGTCCGCATCCAGGTGGCGGAAGAAACCTTCAGCAGTGGCGGCGATCATCGACGCAGTTCCTCAACGTGCACGCCGGCGGCCACGAATGCGGCCTGCGCGGCGGACTGGTCACCGCCCACCAGGGCGACCACCAGCTGGCCATACGGGGTGTCCTTGATCCGGTCGATGCGGCCGGACAAGATGTTGTAATCGACCCCAGTCTGGCGGGCGACGCTGCCGAGCAGGGGTTCATAGGTGTCGCCGCCGAGGAAGGTCAGGCGCACGATGCGACCGCCGACGACGTCGAAATCGCGGTGCAGCGCGCCTTCATCCACGTGCTCCGATTCGCTGACGAAACGGCGCGTGGTCGGATGCTTCGGGTGCAGGAACACCCGAGTGACCGGGCCGGTCTCGACCATCTGGCCGGCATCAAGCACAGCGACGCGGTCGCAGACGCGGCGGATCACGTCCATCTCGTGGGTGATCAGCACGATGGTGAGGCCCAGCTCGCGGTTGATCTTCGACAGCAGTGACAACACCGAGGCGGTGGTCTGCGGGTCGAGCGCACTGGTCGCCTCGTCGCACAGCAGGATCTGCGGGCGGGTAGCCAGCGCACGGGCGATGCCGACGCGCTGCTTCTGGCCACCGGACAACTGGGCCGGGTATTTCTGCGCATGCGCTTCCAGGCCGACGGTCTGCAGCAGCTCGGCCACACGCGCGTCGATCTCCGCCTTCGGCGTACCGGCCAGCTCCAGCGGGAAGGCGACGTTGCCCGCCACCGTGCGCGAAGACAGCAGGTTGAAGTGCTGGAAGATCATGCCGATGCGCCGACGCAGCGTGCGCAGGCCGTTCGGGTCCAGCGCGGTGACATCCTCGCCGCCGATCAACAGCCGTCCACCGCTGGGCTCTTCCAGGCGGTTGATCATGCGGATCAGGGTCGACTTGCCGGCGCCGGAATGGCCGATGATGCCGAACACCTCTCCGGCCTCGATGGTCAGGTCCAGCGGTTGCAGCGCGCTGACTTCGCGGCCGGCAACGGCATAGGATTTGTGCAGGCGCTGGAACTCGATCACGGGCGTGACTCACCGGCTGGGTGGGGGAAGGGGGCGTGCAGCCTACCAGCGTGGGGGCTTGCGCGCCCGCGCCATGGGCCAGAATGTTATTCCTTTTGGTTCTAAGTCACCCAAACCGGAGCGTTGGCTGGGGTCAGAGCCCCTGCGGGATCCGACCCCGGGGCCGGATCCCCGCAGGGGCTCTAACCCCATTCCCCGGCCCAACCGACTCAGGGATGATCCAGCGGCTTCGGCGGCTCCTGCCGGTTCACCCGCTCGCGGTGCAGCAGGTACAGGCCGGAGGCGACAATGATCGCCGCTCCCACCCAGGTATAGCCATCCGGCAGCTGGCCCCAGAAGGCCAGATCCCAGCCGATCACCCAGACCAGGCCGCTGTACTCCAGCGGCGCGATCATCGAGGCCTCGCCCAGCTGGAACGCCTTGGTCAGGGCAATCTGGCCCAGCGCTCCGGCCAGCCCCATACCGGCGATCAGCGGCGCATGCGCCAGCTGCAGCGGCACCCAGCCCGGAATCGCCAGCAGGCCGGCGCCGATGGCCATGATCACCAGGAACCAGACCACCATCGACTGCGAGGTATCGGTGCGGGTCAGCAGGCTGACCGTGATCGCGGCGATGGCATAGGCGGTGGCCGCCGCCAGCACCATCAACCCTGGCACCGAGATGAAGCCGTCCACGCCCGGCCGCAGTACCACCAGCACGCCGATCAGGCCGATGCCGATGGCCACCCAGCGCCGCGGGCCGACCCGTTCACCCAGCAGCGGCACCGACAACGCGGCGATCAGCAGCGGGGCGACGAAATAGATGGTGTAGGCGGTGGACAGCGGCAGATCGCGCAGGGCGAACACGAAGCAGCCGATCATCGCCATGCCCAGCGCGCCACGCAGCAGGTGCAACCCCCAGCGACGCGGGATCAGCGAGCGCGGGCCGGCGCTGACCAGTACCCAGACCAGCACGAACGGCAGCGAGGCCGCGCCACGCAGGAAGGTCACTTCCAGGGTGGGATAGCTGGCCGACAGCTGTTTCATGCCAGCGTCCATCAGCGAGAAACAGGCGACCGCCGCAACCATCCAGGTCACCGCGCGCGAGGGAGAGCGTTGCAGGTTCATGGCCCATTATCGCCCGCCTGTTGCTCTTATGTAGCGCCGAGCCAAGCCTGGCTGGCCGTCTTGTAGAGTCGAGCCATGCTCGGCTGCTCTTCACAAAGCAGCCGAGCATGGCAACAGAAAGCGGGCATGCAGGCCGGCGCGATAGAATGGCCGCCACTGAATTCTGCGGAGTACCGCCCATGCCTTCCTTCGACGTCGTGTCCGAAGTCGACACCCACGAGCTGACCAACGCCATCGACCAGGCCAACCGCGAGCTCGCCACCCGCTTCGATTTCAAGGGCGTGGATGCCAAGTTCGAACGCGATGGCGATGTCATCAACCAGACTGCGCCGACCGAGTTCCAGCTCAAGCAGATGAACGACATCCTGCGTGCACGCCTGGCCGCGCGCGGCATCGACGTGCTCAGCCTGGAATTCGGCGATATCGAAACCAACCTGGCGCAGGCCCGGCAGAAGATCACCGTCAAGCAGGGCATCGAGCAGAAGATCGCCAAGAAGATCGCCGCGGCACTGAAGGATGCCAAGCTGAAGGTGGAGAGCCAGATCAACGGCGACAAGCTGCGCGTGCAGGGCAAGAAGCGCGACGACCTGCAGGACGCCATCGCCGTGCTGAAGGCCGGCAAGTTCGAGCTGCCGCTGCAGTTCAACAACTTCCGCGACTGATGGATGCCGCCGGGCCATGCCCGGCGACCTTCCGGTCAATCGCGCAGCAGCTTGTACAGCGTGGTGCGCGAGATACCCAGCTGGCGTGCGGCCAGACTGAGATTGCCGTCTGCGGCCTGTGCCGCACGGCGTGCCGCCTCGCGCTGCTGGTCACGCAGCTGCGGCGCACCCGGGTTTGTCGGCGCACTCTGCTGCGCGCCACGCCGCAATGCACCTCGCGGTGCCTGCAGATGCTGCAGGTAGACCGCACTGCCCTCGCCCAGACGGACCCGATGCGGCGCACCCGGTTGCAGCAGGCGACGCCGTTGCGCCGCACTGGCACCGGCAAACAGCGCCTCCAGACTCAGCAACGGCAACGGCCCGCGCCGTGGCAGACCCAACAGGCGCCTTGCAACGCGGTTGGCCGCGCGCAGCTGGCCGTCCTCCTGCACCGCCAGCAGCCCCTGCAGCGGTGACGCCAGCCAGCGTGGATCATGCTGCACGGCCAGCAGGTGCACGTCGGTGAGGGCATGGAACAGGCGGTTCTCGCTGGCCAGCGCGGCCTGCCGGAAATAGCCCTGCAGCAAGGACGGATCGCGCTCGCCCAGGCCGGTGATGTCGATCACCCCGAAGACCTTGCCGTCGAGATCGTGCAGCGGCTCGCTGAGGCAGAACACTGGGGCGAAACGCTGCAGGTAGTGCTCGTTGCCACGCACCAGCGCCGGCAGGTCGTCGGCCAGGCTGACCGCCGGTGCCGTGGTGCCGATTTCGCTCTCGCCCAGCCGTCGGCCAACCTGGATCGGCCTTAACAGGGGCGCGTCTTCCAGGCCATGCGCCTGCTGCGCGACCACCATGCCGTCGCGGTTGGCGCAGAACATCGTCCAGCCACGCCCACCGAAGGCCGCCCAGAGTTGTTGCAGCTCCGGCTGCACGCAGCGCGCCAGGCGTCTGTCATCGGGATGGGACAGATGGCGGCCATCGCCCAGCAGCGGCCGGTAGTCCGGCTCCTGCCCCGGCTGCAGACCGGCCGCACGCGAGCGCTGCCACGACTGCTGCAGCGGCAAGGGCAGGAGGCCCAATGACCGCGCATCCCCCTCGGCGAAGGCCGCCCGGGCGGCCACCAACTGTTGTTGTCCCAGTGCGGAAGCCATCATGGAGGCAGAGTACACCCGCGTTCGCCATGCCCGTGTTACGCCACGGCAACGGAACGTTTCCGCCAGGGATTCCTTACCCAATCAATCAAGGGGGTCGGAGCCGATTTCCTCCGGAAATCGGCTCCGACCCCATCGCATGTCCAACAGATCGCGGAGACCTGTCCAAGGCGGGGGGCCGCACCCAGCCGTGCCACCCTGCACTTACGCCGCGATGCGCAGGATCGGCTTCAACGTGATGCCACGGGTGCTGTCTTCGGCGGCCTGGTTGATCTGTTCCAGCGGATAGAACTTCACCAGCTTGTCGAACGGGAAACGGCCCTGCTGGAACAGTGTCACCAGCTGCGGAATGAACACCTGCGGCACGCTGTCACCCTCGACGATGCCGCGGATGCTGCGACCGCCGAGCAGCAGGTTGTTCACATCGAAACTGGCGGTGGTGCCCAGCTTCGGCGCACCGACCACGCCCATCATGCCAAGCCCGCCGAGCGCTTCGATGCCGGCGGAGAGCACTTCCGGGCGACCGGTCGATTCCAGCGCAAAATCAGCGCCGCCGCCGGTGATCGCACGCACGGCCTCGACCACATCGGTCTCGCGGCTGTTGATCACGTGGGTGGCCCCCAGCTCCAGCGCCAACTCCAGGCGCGACGGCACCACATCGATGGCGATGATGGTGGTGGCGCCAGCCACCTTGGCCGCCATCACCGCGCTCAGGCCGACTGCACCGGCACCGTAACTGGCGAAGCTGCTGCCGGACCGCACCTGCAGCGAGTTGAGCACCGCACCCGCGCCGGTCTGGATGCCACAGCCCAACGGGCCGAGCAGTTCCAGCGGTGCATCGTCCGGCACCTTGATTGCATTGATCTCGCGTGCAAGTGCATAGGTGGCGAACGAGGACTGTGCGAAGAAGTGGTCGTGCAACGACTGGCCCTGCGCATCGGTGATCGCGGTATGGCCGTGACCATCGTCGCCACCGAAGTTGAGCGCAAAGAAATCGCGACAATACGCGCCGTGGCCACCGCGACAGGGATTGCAGTGGCCACAGGCACCGTAGGTCAGCACCACATGATCTCCCGCCTTCAGCTCCTTGACGTTGGGCCCGACCGCTTCAACGATGCCGGCGCCTTCGTGGCCAAGCACCGCCGGCAACGGCACCGGATAGTACTGGTCGCGCACGATCAGGTCGGTATGGCACAGGCCCGTGGCCACCACCTTCACCAGCACTTCGTCGTCCTGCGGGCCGCGCAGCGTGGCCTGCTCGATGACGAAAGGCTGTTCCTTGCCGCGCACCACGGCGGCGGTGATCTCACGGGTTGCAGTGTC
Source organism: Stenotrophomonas sp. GW821-FHT09E08 (assembly GCF_059416125.1). NCBI lineage: Bacteria > Pseudomonadati > Pseudomonadota > Gammaproteobacteria > Lysobacterales > Lysobacteraceae > Stenotrophomonas > Stenotrophomonas sp. GW821-FHT09E08. The sequence goes on along the minus strand of NZ_JBWKOO010000006.1, from coordinate 103,301 downwards.
GATGTTCATACGTGGATCCTCCTGGATCAGATCGGGTAGGCGGGCGCTTCGCCCTTGACGGTCAGCCACTGCCACTGGGTGAATTCTTCGCCGTTGGCCGGGCCACCGATGCTGGTGCCGTTGCCGGACGCACCCACGCCACCGAAGGGATTGATCACCTCGTCGTTCACGGTCTGATCGTTGATGTGCAGCAGGCCGGTGCGCAGGCGTTCGCCGATCTTCAGCGCGCGGCCGACATTGCTGGAGATGATCGCCATCGACAGTCCGTACTCGCTGTCGTTGGCCAGGCGCACGGCTTCGTCGTCATCGTCGAATGGCACCACCACCGCCACCGGTGCGAAGATTTCTTCGTTGAATGCCGGATTGTCGGCCGCGACGTTGCCAAGCACGGTCGGTGCGAAGAACAGGTCCCGGTGCGTGCCGCCCGCTTCCAGCGTGGCGCCGGCCTGTACCGCCTGCTCGACCACGCGCGCGGCGTGGTCGCGCTGGCCGGCGTTGATCAGCGGGCCTATTGCTACGTCCTCGCGTGCAGGATCGCCCACCTTGAGCGCTTTGGCCTTGGCCACCAGCTTCTGCAGGAACGCGCCGTGGATCTTCCGGTGCACCAGCACGCGGCCGGTCGCCATGCAGATCTGGCCCTGGTGCAGGTAGACACCCCACGCAGTGTTGGCCACCGCCAGATCGAGGTCGGCATCGTCCAGAATGATCAGTGAATTCTTGCCCCCCAGCTCCAGCGAGACCTTCTTCAGGTGCTTGCCCGCTGCTTCGCCCACCTTGCGCCCGGCCGCGGTGGAGCCGGTGAACTGGATCATCGCCACGTTCGGATCGCTGGTCAGTGCGGCACCGGCCGTACCGTCACCCGGCAGCATGTGCAGCACACCCGCCGGTAGACCGGCCTGCTCGAACAAGCGCGCGATCACCGCGCCACCACACACCGCCGTGCGCGGATCGGGCTTGAGTACCACCGCATTGCCGAGTGCAATCGCCGGGGCCACCGCGCGCATCGCCAGGTACAGCGGGAAATTGAACGGCGAAATGATCCCCACCACGCCCAGCGGCCGGCGCCGTGCCAGGTTCAGCCGGCCCGGTTCGGAGGGCAGGATCTCGCCGACGCTGCGCGACGGCAGAGCGGCGGCCTCCTGCAGCGCCTTGATCGTCACCTTGGCCTCGAAGCCGGCCTTGAGGCGGGTCGAGCCGCTTTCGCGGACCAACCAGTCGATGAGGGTGTCGATGTTCTCCTCGGCCAGCCGCGCAGCCTTGCGCAGCACCTCGGCGCGCTGTTCATACGGTGCGGCGGCCCACGCCCGTTGTGCCTGCGCAGCGGTAGCTGCCGAACGCGCCACCTGCGCCGGGTCCGCCAGGCCGATCTCGCCGAGCGACTGGCCGGTAGCCGGTTCGATCACCGGCTGCCGCTGCACAGCGGCCTGCCAGTGCCCATCGAAGAAGGCGCCGGCCCAGAGAGCGTCCGGCAGCCACGGGGAAGATGCAGTCATGGGTGTCCTCCTGTGTCGTGCATCCATTCCACGCCCGTCGCCCCGGGCTGGCAATCGGCCATCCATTGATAGTGCGCAACGACTTGAATCGTCAGGGATTTCCAGCTTCGCCACTGTCCAGTTCCTGCACAGTGGACAGCGCAGCACCGGCACACTGCCTACAATGGCGGCCCCGCCAGCCCACGTGCCCGCCATGACCGATTCCCACCTGCCCACCGATGACCCGATCGCCGCCACCCGCCTGTGGCTGGAGCGCATCGTCATCGGCCTGAACCTGTGCCCGTTCGCCAAGGCGGTGTACGTGAAGGACCAGGTCCGCATCGTGCTCAGCGATGCGACCACGCCGGAAGCCCTGGTTGAACAGCTGGCCGAGGAGCTGGTGCTGCTGCGCGATACCCCGGCCGAGCAGATCGACACCACCCTGATCGTGCATCCGCAGGTGTTGACCGACTTCCTCGACTACAACGACTTCCTCGACAACGCCGACGCAGCGATCGAGGCACTGGACCTGCAGGGCATCCTGCAGGTGGCCAGCTTCCATCCGGACTACCAGTTCGATGGCGTGGCCGCAGACGACGCCAGCAACTACACCAACCGCGCGCCCTTCCCTACCCTGCACCTGCTGCGCGAAGACAGCGTGGCACGCGCGGTGGATGTCTATCCGGACCCGGACGTGATCGTCGAGCGCAACATCCAGACCCTGGACCGCATCGGTGTGGACGGCTGGCACCGCCGCCTGCGCGGCGAAGACCTGACGTGAGCACGGTGCCGCCGATTGCCGCATGGCCGGCCGCGCCGCTGTCGGGCAAGGTTGTGCTGGTCACCGGCGGCGCCAACGGCATCGGCCGTGGCATTGCCCAGGCCGTGCTCGGTGCCGGTGGACGCGTGCTGATCGGCGATCTGGACGCCGAGGCTGGCGAAGCGTGCCTGGCGGAATGGCGGCGCGGCGACGATGCCGCGTTCCAACCGTTGGACATCACCGATGAAGCCAGCGTGCGCGCTTTCATCGCCGTAGCCCTGCAGCATTTCGGTCGCATCGATGGGCTGGTCAACAACGCGGGCATCGCTGGACCGCATGGCACGTTGCTGCAGGACATGGACTGGAACGAATGGCAGCGCCGTCTGTCCTCGCTGCATGGTGCATTCCTGTGCAGCAAGCATGCGCTGCCGGCACTCTCGGCGAATGCTGCCGGCGCGATCATCAACATCGCCTCGACCCGCGCGTGGCAATCCGAATCACACAGCGAAGCCTATGCCGCAGCCAAGGGTGGACTGGTCGCCTTCACCCACGCGCTGGCGATCAGCAGCGGGCCGGCGGTGCGGGTGAACAGCATCAGCCCCGGCTGGATCGGCACCACTGCGTGGCAGGCACCATCGCGGCGCCACGCGCCGGAATACTCAGCCATCGACCGTGCGCAACACCCGGTGGGCCGGGTCGGCCGCCCCGAAGACATCGGTGCACTGGCGGTGTACCTGCTGTCGTCGCTGTCCGGTTTCACCACCGGCCAGGACTTCATCGTGGACGGCGGCATGACCCGGAAGATGATCTACGCCGAATGATCCCAAGGCGCGACGCCCGGTAGAGGCCAACCTTGGTTGGCCTGGGCTTTTCGCCAACCAAGGTTGGCGCCTACCAAGGCGTTACGCCATGTCCGAACATTCCGGTAGATCCACGCCATGCGTGGATGATCGTTGGCCTTACGCCATGCCCGAATGGCGCAGCAGCGCATCGATCTGCGGCGCGCGGCCACGGAAGGCCTTGAAGTTCTCCGCCGCCGGGCGACTGCCACCACGAGAAAGGATCTCTTCGCGGAAGCGCGCGCCGGTTTCAGCCAGCGCCTGCGGCGCCTCCTCGAACGCCGCATAGGCATCGGCGCTCAGCACCTCGGCCCACTTGTAGCTGTAGTAACCGGCTGCGTAGCCGCCGGCAAAGATGTGGCTGAACTGATGCGGGAAGCGGTTCCAGACCGGCGGATGGTTCACCGCCACTTCCGCGCGCACGCGGTCGAGCAGTGCCAGCACGCTGTCCTGCGCCGGCTCGAACTGGCTGTGCAGCAGCATGTCGAACAGGCCGAACTCCAGCTGGCGAACGGTGGCCATGCCGCTATGGAAGTTGCGTGCGGCCAGCATGCGCTCGTACAGCGCGCGCGGCAGCGGCTCACCCGTTTCCACATGCCCGGTCATGCCCTGCAGGTGGTCCCATTCCCAGCAGAAGTTCTCCATGAACTGGCTGGGCAGCTCCACCGCGTCCCATTCCACGCCGTTGATGCCGGCCACGCCCAGTTCGCCGATGCGGGTCAGCAGCTGATGCAGGCCGTGGCCCATCTCATGGAACAGGGTGGTCACTTCATTGTGGCTGAAGGTAGCCGGCTTACCGTTGGCACCGCGACCAAAGTTGCACACCAGGTAGACCAGCGGCGTCTGCACGCTGCCGTCGGCACGCTCGCGACGGTTGCGGCAATCATCCATCCACGCGCCACCACGCTTGCCTTCGCGCGCGTACAGATCCAGGTAGAACTGGCCCACCAGCGCGCCCTGCGCATCGACCAGCCGGAAGAAGCGCACGTCCTCGTGCCAGACCGGAGCGCTGTCCTCCTGCACGCGCAGGCCGTAAAGCTGTTCGATCACCGAGAACAGGCCGCCCAGCACCTTCGGCTCGGTGAAGTACTGCTTCACTTCCTGCTCGGAATAGCTGTAGCGCGCCTGCTTGAGGCGGTCGGCGGCGAATGCCAGGTCCCAGGCCTGCAGTGTGTCAATGCCCAACTGTTCGCGCGCGAACTGCTCCAGTTCGGCGCGGTCCTCGGCCGCGAACGGCTTGGCGCGCGTGGCCAGGTCACGCAGGAAACCGAGCACCTCGGCCGGGTCCTGCGCCATCTTGGTCGCCACCGAATAATCGCCATACGAGCCGAAACCGAGCAGCGCGGCCAGTTCAGCGCGCAAGGCCAGGATGCGGTCGATGTTACCGCTGTTGTCCAATGCATCGTCGCCGAACTCGGACGCACGCTGTGCGCTGGCGCGGTAAAGGATCTCGCGCAGGTCGCGGTCCTCACCCCAGGTCTGCACCGGCAGGTAGCACGGCATCTGCAAGGTCAGTTTCCAGCCGGTCTTGCCGTCCTTCTCTGCTGCAGCATGCGCGGCAGCCTTCACGTCTTCCGGCAGGCCCTTCAGTCGCGCTTCGTCCTCGATGATCAGCGACCACGCATCAGTGGCGTCGAGCACGTTCTGCGAGAACTTCGCCGACAGTGCCGACAGCTCCTCCTTGATTGCCGCGAAACGCTGCTGCGCCTCGGGTGCCAGCTCAGCGCCACCCAAGCGGAAATCGCGCAACGTGTTGTCCAGCACCTTGCGCTGGGCCTCGTCAAAGTGCGCCGCCTCGGCGCTGGCAGCCAGGGTCTGGTACTGCCGGTACAACGCCAGGTTCTGGCCCAGCGCACTGGCGAAACGGGTCACCCGAGGCAGGTTGCTGTTGTAGACCTCGCGCAGTTCCGGGGTGTTGACCACGCCCTGCAGGTGGCCGACCAAGCCCCAAGCGCGCCACAGGCGTTCGGTGGCATCGTCCAGCGGGGCAACGAAGGTCTCCCAGCGCACCGGCTGCACCTGCTCGGCTGCGCTGACGGCGGCTTCGGCCTCGGCCAGCAGCACGTCCAGCGCCGGCGCCACGTGCTCGGGGCGGATCGCCTCGAAGCGCGGCAGGCCGGAAAAATCGAGCAGGGGGTTGGCAACGGTCACGGCAGATCTCCAGGGTACGGGCCCGACAGGCGGGCAGCACGGTAGATATGGCGCTGCCGGGCGTGGCTGACAAGGGGGCGCTGCCCGGTATTCACGTCGGCCTTACGGTCGCGGTTCGAAGCTCTGGCTGCGGGGGAGTCCGCAGCGGTAGGTACCCAACGAGGGCCCACATGGAAGGTCTGGCTGCAGTTGCATCCGTCTCATCGGCGCGGTCGCTGGCGTTGTCCGCCAGCGCGGCCGAGCTGACCTGGATCGCCGCGCTGTGCGATGCCGGCGACGACGCCCCGCGCCACCTGCAGCAGTTGCAGGCCGTGCTTCAGCAGGGCGGCACCTTCAACGATGCCCAGGAGTGGTACCCGTTCGAGGTGATCGAACGCGGCGCCAGCCAGCTGCGGCTGGGCCATGAGCGCGAGTTTGTGATCTGCGTGCTGCTGTGGCTGCAGGCACTGGCCCAGGGCCGGGCCAGCGGCCTGGACCCGAGCCTGCACCTGGATGATCGCGCGATGGACATCGAGGCATTGCCCGATGCGCTGCGCGATGCAGTGCTGGATGCGTTCACCGCAGCGGGGTATTGATCGGGGTGCGACACACCGCTGCGCTCGCCGGGCATGGCCCGGCGCTACCCTCCCAGCACGATCGGTAGCGCCGGGCCATGCCCGGCGGAATGCCGGCCGGCTACAGCGCTTCCAGGCTGCACCACGGCAGTTGCGGCAGGCCCTGCCCGGCTACCGCAGCAGCCAGCTGCGCGTCGGCCCCCTGCACATCGATACCCTGCCGTGCATACCACGCCGGGTCGTAGTAGCTCTGCGCGTAGCGCTCACCGCTGTCGCACAGGATGCTGACGATGCTGCCCTGGTGGCCGGCCTCGCGCATCCACTGCGCAGCCTGCAGCACGCCGATGAAATTGGTACCGGTGGAGCCACCCACGCGTCGGCCGAGCTGGCGGCTGACATGGCGCATCGCGGCCAGGCTCAGTGCATCGGGCACCTTCACCATCGCATCCACACTGGTCGGAATGAAGCTCGGTTCCACCCGCGGCCGGCCGATACCTTCCACGCGCGAACCGCCGCTGCAGGTCAGGCCGCGCCAGTCCTGCTGGCCGGCCACGGCAGCCTGATAGCCATCGAAGAACACCGACACTTCCGGGTCCGCGCAGAGGATGCGGGTGTCATGCCGGCGGTAGCTGACATAGCGGCCCAGCGTGGCCGCGGTACCGCCGGTACCGGGGCTGCACACGATCCATTCCGGAACCGGGCTGGGCTCTTCGGCCATCTGCTTGAAGATGGATTCGGCGATGTTGTTGTTGGCGCGCCAGTCGGTGGCACGCTCGGCGTAGGTGAACTGATCCATGAAGTGGCCGCCGGTCTCGCGGGCCAGCTTCTCCGAATCACAGTTGAGATCGCAGGCGCGCTCGACCAGGTGGCAGCGGCCACCATGGAACTCGATCGCTGCGATCTTTTCCGGCGAGGTCGTGGCCGGAATCACCGCGATGAACGGCAGGCCCAGCAGACGCGCGAAATAGGCTTCGGACACCGCGGTCGAACCGCTGGATGCCTCGATCACCGGCCGCCCCTCGCGCAACCAGCCGTTGGTCAACGCATACAGGAACAGCGAGCGGGCCAGCCGGTGCTTGAGGCTGCCGGTGGGATGGCTCGATTCATCCTTCAGGTACACATCGATGCCCTCGAACCCGGGCAGCGCCAACGGGATCAGGTGGGTATCGGCGGAACGGTTGAAATCGGCTTCGATCTTGCGGATGGCGGCGGCCACCCATTCACGCTGCGACATGGCGGGCAATGGTCATCAGGACGGAACGGTGCGATCCAGCCATTGTACGTCGCGGTGCCGTCAGGTGCTGGCCGGTAGAATGAAGCTATCCGGCCGGCAACGGCCCTGTCTGAAGGACCTCCCCCATGACCATTCCCGCCCTGCGCGATGTCCCCGGCGTCGCCGCCCAGGCTCCGGCCGAAACCACCGGCTTCGTGTTCAACCACACCATGTTGCGGGTGAAGGACATCACCGCCTCGCTGGACTTCTACACCCGCGTGCTCGGCTACCAGCTGATCGACAAGCGCGACTTCGCCGAAGCCCAGTTCAGCCTGTACTTCCTGGCCTACGTACCGGCCGGCGCCGTGGTACCCGAGGATGACGACGCCCGTCGCGTGTGGATGGCCGGCCTGCCGGGCGTGCTGGAGCTGACCCACAACCACGGCACCGAGAGCCAGGACGGCGCGGTCTACCACGACGGCAACAGCGACCCGCGCGGCTTCGGCCACATCTGCGTGTCAGTGCCGGATATCGAGGCCGCCTGCCAGCGCTTCGAGGACCTGGGCGTGACCTTCCAGAAGCGCCTCACCGACGGCCGCATGAAGAACCTGGCCTTCATCAAGGACCCGGACGGCTACTGGGTCGAGATCATCTCCAACTGACCCCAAAAGGGGACGGAGGGGATCAAGTCGTTTCTGGCACTATTGGCCGGAAGCGACCTGATCCCCTCCGTCCCCTTTTTTTGCGAGGTTGGTATGGAAACGATGGAACTGCACCGCGGGCGACTGATCGACCACATCCAGCTGGTCGTACGCGACCTGGCCGCCAGCCGGCGTTTCTACCAGGCGGTGTTCGATACGATCGGCATCCCGATCGCCGGCGAAGGCGAGGATTACTTCTGGGCCGACGAGCTGTTCATTTCCAGCGCCAGCAGCGAAGCCGCCGCCGGCCAGCTGACCGGCCGCCACCACCTGGCGTTCCAGGCCCGCGACAGCGCCACCGTCGATGCCTTCCACACTGCGGCCATCGCTGCCGGAGGCAAGGACAACGGCGCACCCGGCGAGCGCCCCTACCACCCCGGTTACTACGGCGCGTTCGTGATTGATCCGGATGGCAACAACATCGAAGTGGTCTACCACGGCCCGGCGAACTACAGCGCCGACTCGGTGAAGGTCACTTTCTGATTCCACCGAAGCCGTGAACGAAGAAGCCGGGCAATGCCCGGCTTCTCTCGTTCCGACAATGGAGTCCTCAGTGGGCCGCCATGTAGATGTCCTGCAGCACGGCCTTTTCCAGCTCCAGCTCGCCCAGCAGGTTCTTCACGATGTCGCCCAGGCTGAGGATGCCCACCAGGAGCGTGCCTTCGGTGACCATCAGATGACGGCGCCGCGAGTACGTCATCAACGACATGGCCTGCTTCAGGGTCGCTTCCGGCGCAATACCTTCCAGGCCAGTGGACGGCAGGCTGGAAATCACCCGGCGGCCGGCCTGCGGGCCGTCGTCGGCCAGGGTACGCACGATGTCCTTTTCGGAAATGATGCCAACCGGGGCATCGTCCTTCATCACCACCAGCGCAGCGATCCTGTTCGCGCTCATCTTGTGGGCGGCGGCACCGATGGTGTCTTCGGCGTCGATGGTGATGACAGCTTCTTTCTTGGATTGCAGGAGTTCGCGGACGTTCATTCTTGTTTCCTGGTGCAGGTCACTGAAGTCAAAAAAGTGTGCTCTTCCGATACGCCCCCTCCCCGGGAACAGACCTTTCAGCGCACGTCTGGCGCACCCGCCTGCCGCTTGGAATGAATCGGCAGACGTCGTGCTGCAACGCGAACGAGGTGGGCTCAACGGCTCAACCCGACCCTCGGTCAAAGTGATTCTACGACTGCGACCATCGGTCACTACCGGCATCGATAGGACAGTTCGTCGTGGGAACCAACTGACGATCCAGAGAATGGCACCGTGGCTGAAACCGCCGCTGAATACAGGCGATGTCGCGCATTAAAGATTGATTGCCGGCTGCCGACAGCGGACAGAACACCCGGCGGCTGTCCCACTTGCCACGGTTACCGGCGCAAACGAAAGGGGCCCACGTGGGGCCCCTTCGCATGCAGTATCCAATGGATCCGGCGGGGTTACTCCACCGTCACGCTCTTGGCGAGGTTGCGCGGCTTGTCCACGTCGGTGCCACGCGCCAGTGCGGTGTGATATGCCAGCAGCTGCACCGGGATGGTGTGCACGATCGGGCTGAGCACGCCGGCATGGCGCGGCGTGCGGATCACATGCACGCCCTCGGACTCGTTGAAGTTGCTGTCCTGGTCGGCAAACACAAACAGCTCGCCGCCACGGGCGCGCACTTCCTGCATGTTCGACTTCACCTTTTCCAGCAGGCTGTCGTTGGGCGCGATCACCACCACCGGCATGTCCTCGTCCACCAGCGCCAGCGGGCCATGCTTCAGCTCACCCGCCGGATAGGCCTCGGCGTGGATATAGGAGATTTCCTTCAGCTTGAGCGCGCCTTCCAGCGCGATCGGGTAATGCAGGCCACGGCCCAGGAACAGCGCACTGCTCTTGCGCGCGAAACGCTCGGCCCAGGCAGCGATCTGCGGCTCCATGTTCAGCGCGTGCTGCACGCTGCCCGGCAGGAAGCGCAACTGCTCCAGGTAGTCCGCTTCCTGCGCCGCGTCGATGCGGCCATGCAGCTTGCCCAGCACTACGGTCAGCTGGAACAGCGCGGCCAGCTGGGTGGTGAAGGCCTTGGTCGAGGCCACGCCGATCTCGGCGCCGGCGCGGGTGTAGCAGACCAGTTCGCTGGCGCGCGGGATCGCACTCTCCGGCACGTTGCAGATCGACAGCGTGTGCTTGTGGCCCAGCGACTTGGCGTACTTCAGCGCCTCCATCGTATCCAGCGTTTCGCCGGACTGGGAAATGGTGACGATCAGGTGCTTCGGGTTCGCATAGGCGGCGCGATAGCGGTACTCGCTGGCAATCTCCACGCTGCACGGCAGGCCGGCAATGGCTTCGATCCAGTAACGCGCGGTCAGGCCGGCGTAGTAGCTGGTGCCGCAGGCGATGATCTGCACGCCTTCGATGCCCGACAGCACGGCCTCGGCATTCTTGCCGAACAGCTCGGCCGGGAAACCACCGGCGTCGATTGCCGCCTCGATGGTATCGCCCAGCGCACGCGGCTGTTCGTGGATTTCCTTCTGCATGAAGTGGCGGTACGGGCCCAGCTCCAACGACGCCAGCGACACGTCGGACAGGTGCACGTCGCGCTCGACCGGCTGGTCATGCTCATCGAAGATGCGCACGCCGTCGCGGCGGATTTCGGCGGTGTCGCCCTCCTCCAGGAAGATCACCTTGCGGGTGGCCGACAGCACCGCCGAAACGTCGGACGCGACGAAGTTCTCGCCCTCGCCCAGACCGATCAGCAACGGGCAACCCATCCGCGCGCACACGAAGCGCTCCGGTTCGGCGCGGCTGACCACGGCCAGAGCGTAGGCACCGGTCAGTTCCTTCACGGTGCGCTGCAGCGCCACCAGCAGGTCATCGCCGTCCTTCAGGTGATGGTGGATCAGGTGCGCGATGACTTCGGTATCGGTCTGCGACTCGAAGCTGTAGCCCAGCGCACGCAGCTTCTCGCGCTGCTCTTCGTGGTTCTCGATGATGCCGTTGTGCACCAGCGCCACGCCGTGGCTGATGTGCGGATGCGCGTTGGCCTCGGTGACACCGCCATGGGTGGCCCAGCGCGTATGGCCGATGCCCAGCACTGCATTGAAGCCCTCGGCCTCGGCCGCAGTGGCCATTTCCGAAACGCGACCGGTGCGACGCACGCGGCGTACATCCCGGCGCTCACCCTGGTCGATCACCGCGATACCGGAGGAATCGTAACCACGGTACTCAAGCCGCTTCAGGCCTTCGATCAGCACCGGCACTACGTCGCGATCAGCGATCGCACCTACGATTCCACACATGTCAGGCGTTTCCTTGAAGACGATCGGCGCATTCTAGCCTGCGCGTCCGGCGTCGCCCTCCTGTCCGCTTAATGAAAGTGTCCGGAAAGGTGTCCGCGGACACGCGGACACTTTTCGCACCCATCCAAATCATTGAACTGAAAGGAAATAAAGTTGGCATGCATCGTGCTTGTATCGGGTACCACCCAGGCACCACCGACAGGCACGCATCGATGATCCGCGACACCTCCGCACAGGACCAGATCGTTTCCTCCGCCCCGGCAGGCACCACCCGCGCCTCCTGGCAGCGCTACCGCTGGCCGGCGCTTGCCGCCATCGCACTGCTGGCCGGCATTGGCTGGGCGGTACATGCCTGGTCCAATGCCAGCCGTTCCTTCGACAGCAGCCGCGTGCGCATCGCCGAAGTGAAGCGCGGCGACCTGGTCCGCGACATTGCTGCCGACGGCCGCGTGATCGCTGCCAACAGCCCGATTCTGTATGCCATCTCGGCCGGTACCGTGGACCTGAAGGTGGTCGCCGGCGACGTGGTCAAGAAGGGACAGGAACTGGCGGTCATCGACAGCCCGGAACTGCGCAGCAAGCTGGCCCAGGAACAGGCCACCCTGGCCGGCCTGGAGGCTGAATCGAGCCGGGCCGCACTGGACGCCACCCTGGCCCGCGCCAAGTCGCGCAAGGAAACCGATCAGGCCACCATCGAACGGCAGGCCGCCGACCGTGACCTGCAGCGCTACCAGCGCGGCTATGACGGCGGCGCGGTGCCGCAGATCGACCTGGCCAAGGCCAAGGACTCGCTGAAGAAGGCCGACATCACCCTGGCCAACGCCACCATCGATGCCCGCCTGCAGAGCCAGGGCGCGGACCTGGATGCCCGCAACAAGCGCCTGCTGGCCGATCGCCAGAAGGCGGTGGTGGCCGAGGTGCAGCGCCAGGTCGACGCGCTGACCCTGCGCGCACCGTTCGACGGCCAGGTCGGCCAGGTGCAGGCCATCCAGTCCACCAACCTGGCCGCCAACGCGCCGGTGCTGGGCGTGGTTGACCTGTCCAAGTTCGAAGTCGAGATCAAGGTGCCGGAGAGCTTCGCGCGCGACCTGGCGATCGGCATGCCGGCGCAGCTGACCGGCGGCAACGGCAAGCCGTTCCCGGGCGAGATCAGTGCGGTGTCGCCGGAAGTGGTCAACGGCGAGGTCAACGCCCGCGTGCGCTTCGCCAGCGCGCAGCCGGAAGGCCTGCGCCAGAGCCAGCGGATGTCGGTGCGCGTGCTGCTCGATACCCGCAAGGACGTGCTGAAGGTCGAGCGCGGCCCGTTCGTCGAGCAGGGCAACGGCATCGCCTACGTGATGGATGGCCGCACCGCGGTGCGCCGTCCGGTGGAACTGGGCGTCAGCAGCCTGGGCGAAGTGGAAATCAAGTCGGGTGTGCAGCCGGGGGACCGCATCGTGGTCTCCGGCAGCGACCTGTTCAAGGACGCCGAACGCGTCTCCGTCAACTGATACCTGATACCTGAATCCTGGAGAGAGGACACCCCATGTACATGCTCGAAATGCGTTCGGTCGCCAAGGTCTTCCGCACCGAACAGGTGGAAACCCATGCGTTGCGCTCGCTGGAACTGCAGGTCAAGGAAGGCGAGTTCGTCGCTGTCACCGGCCCGTCCGGCTCCGGCAAGACCACCTTCCTCAACATCGCCGGTCTGCTGGAAACCTTCACCAGCGGCACCTACATGCTCGACGGCCAGGACGTGAGCAAGCTCGGCGACGATGCGCGCAGCCGCCTGCGCAACCAGAAGATCGGCTTCATCTTCCAGGGCTTCAACCTGATCCCCGACCTGAACCTGTTCGACAACGTCGACGTGCCGCTGCGCTATCGGAAGATGAGCGCCAACGAGCGCCGCGAACGTATCGAGAAGGCGCTGAGCCAGGTCGGCCTCGGCTCGCGCATGAAGCACTATCCGAATGAACTGTCGGGCGGCCAGCAGCAGCGCGCGGCCATCGCACGCGCCCTGGCCGGCAGCCCGCGCCTGTTGCTGGCCGACGAACCGACCGGCAACCTGGACACGCAGATGGCCCGCGGCGTGATGGAACTGCTGGAAGAGATCAACGCCGCTGGCACCACCATCGTGATGGTCACCCATGATCCGGAACTGGCCGCCCGCGCGCAGCGCAACGTGCACATCGTCGATGGCCAGGTGACCGACCTGGTGCGCGAGCCGGTGCTGGCCACCCCGCCGCGTCACATCGTCGCCGTCAACGAGTGAGGGCCCGACCATGTTCGCCTACTACGCCCGACTGGCGGTGCGCAGCTTCCGCCGCAACAAGGTACTGACCGCGCTGATGGTGGTTGCCATCGCGCTGGGCATCGGCGCCTCGATGACCACTTTGACTGTGTTCCATGTACTGTCCGGCGACCCGATTCCCGGCAAGAGCGACCGCCTGTTCTACGTCCAGCTGGATGCGGCAACCGGCGCCTATGTCGCCGGCGAGGAGCCGGAAACCCAGTTGACCCGGTTCGACGGTGAAGCGCTGCTGCGCGAGGCCAAGGGTGAGCGCCAAGCCCTGATGAGCGGCGGCGGTGGCACCATTGAGCCGAACAACAGCACGCTCAAGCCCTTCAGCATCGACACCCGCTGGACGTCGGCCGACTTCTTCCCGATGTTCGAGGTTCCCATGCAGTACGGCCGCCCCTGGACGCGCGAGGATGACAACGCCCGCGCCCGCGTGGTGGTCATCTCCAAGGCACTCAACGACAAGCTGTTCCAGGGTGCCAACAGCGTGGGGCGTGACGTGCGCATGGAAGGCCAGAGCTATCGCGTGGTCGGCGTCATGAAGGAGTGGAGCCCGAAGCCGCACTTCTACGATCTGACCACGGGCAGCTTCGGCAAGGACGAAGATCTGCTGCTGCCGATCTCCACTTCGTTCGACCTGAAGCTGGGCAACAACGGCAACATGAACTGTTTCGGTGAGAACCCCGACGGCAACAGCTACTCGCTCAATGCACCGTGCGCCTGGCTGCAGTACTGGGTGGAACTGGACCCGGCCAAGGCCGCCGACTATCGCCGCTACCTGGAGAACTATTCGACACAGCAGCGCGAGGCTGGCCGCTTCAAGCACCCGCCGAACGTGCGCCTGCGCACCGTGATGGAATGGCTGGACTTCAACGGCGCGGTGCCCAGCGACGTGCGCCTGCAGCTGTGGCTGGCCCTGGGCTTCCTCGGCGTCTGCCTGGTCAACACGGTGGGCCTGCTGCTGGCCAAGTTCCTGCGCCGCAGCGGTGAGATCGGTGTGCGCCGTGCCCTCGGTGCCAGTCGTGGCCAGATCTTCCTGCAGTGCCTGGTGGAAGCCGGCGCGGTCGGCGTGGTCGGTGGCGTGCTGGGTATCGGCCTGGCCCTGCTCGGCCTGTTCGCGGTGCGCCAGCAACCGGTGGAGTACGCCAAGCTGGCCCACCTGGACGGCAACATGCTGCTGCTCGCACTGGGCCTGACCCTGTTTGCCAGCCTCGCCGCCGGTTTCCTGCCTGCATGGCGCGCCATGCAGGTCACCCCGGCCATCCAGCTCAAGTCGCAGTAAGTACGAGAACGAGGACTCCCATGGACATCCGCCCCATCCTCAGCACCCTGCGCCGGCACAAGACCGCGGCCGCCCTGATCGTGCTGGAAGTCGCGCTGACCTGCGCCATCGTCTGCAACGCGCTGTTCCTGGTCAGCCAGCGCGTCGACAAGATCAGCATGCCCAGTGGCATCGCCGAGAACGAACTGGTGATGGTGCGCGTCAGCGGCATCGGCGAGCAGACCAACGCCATGGCCCGCACCCGCGAAGACCTGGCCTCGCTGCGTGCCATTCCCGGCGTCACCAGCGCCACCATCATCAACCAGGTTCCGTTCCGCATTGGGTCCTCCAGCAGCAGCATCTCGCGTGAGCTCGACCAGGAGCGCCCGACCACGAATGCCTCGATGTACACCCTGTCCGAAGGTGGATTGGGAACCATGGGCATCAACCTGATCGCGGGTCGTGATTTCCTGCCCAGCGAGTACAAGGACATGAAGGAAGCGAGCAAGGGCGGCGCCAAGGAACAGGCGATTCCGGTGATCCTCACCCAGGCCACTGCCGCCAAGATGGAGCCCAACGGCAGCGCACTGAACAAGACCTACTACATGGGCAAGCAGCCCCTGAATGTGGTCGGCATCGTCGACACCCTCAGCACGCCCAATGGCTGGAATGACAACTGGACCAACTCGATGCTGCTGCCGCTGCGCCGCAGCTTCGATGAAGGTGGCACCTATGTACTGCGCACCGACCCTGCGCGCCGCGAGGAAGTGCTCAACGCCGCCGCCACAACACTGGAACGCAATGATCCCAACCGGCTGATGCGCGACAAGCTGACCTATGAAGACCAGCGCAAGGACTTCTTCAAGAACGATCGCGCGATGGTCGGCCTGCTGATCACGGTCAGCATCTCGTTGCTGGTGGTCACCGCACTGGGCATCATCGGCCTGGCCAGCTTCTGGGTGCAGCAGCGCAGCAAGCAGATCGGCATCCGCCGCGCACTGGGCGCCACCCGTGGGCAGATCCTGCGCTACTTCCAGACCGAGAACTTCCTGCTGGCCACGCTGGGCATCGTGCTGGGCATGCTCGCTGCCTATGCGATCAACCTTGCACTGATGAACATGTACGAGCTGCCACGCATGCCGCTGTACTACCTGCCGCTGGGCGCGCTGCTGCTGTGGGTGCTGGGCCAGATCGCGGTGTTCGGGCCGGCCCGGCGTGCTGCAGCCGTCCCGCCTGCGGTCGCCACCCGGGGCGCGTGAGATGCGCGCCCACTGGATGCTGCTGGTGATGCTCCTGCCACTGCCGGCACTGGCCGGCGGTGGCAACTCGCAGACGCTGGAATGGCGCCAGGATGATGCACGGCTGGCACTGCGCTCGACCGAGGGCCAGGTGCATGTAGAGGCTGCCAGCCCGACAGCCCGCTTCGGCGTACGCAGCGGCGATCGCATCCTGCGCGTGGACGACACTGCGGTGCGCCAGGTCGAGCACCTTGCCGGCGCCCTGCGCCACTCCACCGGCCCCACCGTCTATCTGTTGCTGCGCCGCGACAGGCGCGAAATGACAGTCCCGGTGAATGCGGCTGCCTGGCGCCTGGCGCTGGTCGCTCCGCCTCCACCGGCACCACCCCCTCCGCCAGCGCGGCGCTGACCCCGCCTGCCCCTGCGGCCACGGGTTTGGCTATGCTTGATGGGTGGCGCCGGGCTCTCCCGGTGCATGGACACGATCGGCTCCATCGGCGCCGCCCATCCCTTTCTGCAGAACCGCTTGATGCCTTCGATCCTGATCATCGACGACAACGCCAGTGTAGGCACCGCACTGGATGTGCTGTTCTCCCTGCACGACATCGACACCCTGCAGGCGCAGAGCCCGTCCGAAGGGCTGGCCCTGCTCGAGTCGCAGCCGGTCGACCTGGTGATCCAGGACATGAACTTCAGCGAGGACACTACCTCCGGCGAAGAAGGTGAGGCCTTGTTCGCGCAGATCCGCGCACGCCATCCTGACCTGCCGGTGATCCTGCTGACCGCCTGGACCCACCTCAGCAGCGCGGTGGACCTGGTCAAGGCCGGTGCCGCCGACTACCTGGCCAAGCCATGGGACGACCGCAAGCTGCTGACCACCGTCAACAACCTGCTGGAACTGTCCGAGGCGCGTCGCGAACTGGACCGGCGCCGCAGCCGTGAACTGCGTCAGCGCAATGCGCTGGAAGAGAAGTACGACCTGTGCGGCGCGGTCTTTGCCGATCCGGCCAGTGAGCGCGTCATTGCCCTGGCCTGCCAGGTCGCGCGCTCGGAACTGCCGGTGCTGATCACCGGCCCCAATGGTGCCGGCAAGGAAAAGATCGCGCAGATCATCCAGGCCAATTCGCTGGTGGCCAAAGGACCGTTCATCACAGTCAACTGCGGTGCGCTGCCGTCGGAACTGATCGAGGCCGAACTGTTCGGTGCCGAGGCCGGTGCCTACACCGGCGCCAACAAGGCACGCGAAGGCAAGTTCGAAGCCGCCGATGGTGGCACCCTGTTCCTGGATGAGATCGGCAACCTGTCGCTGGGCGGGCAGATGAAGCTGCTGCGTGTGCTCGAAACAGGCCGCTTCGAGCGCCTGGGCTCCAACCGCGAGCGCCAGGTCAAGGTGCGCGTGGTCAGTGCGACCAACGCCGACCTGCCAGCGATGATCCGCGAGGGCAGCTTCCGCGAAGACCTCTATTACCGCCTCAACACGGTGGAACTGGTGCTGCCCCCGCTGGCCGAGCGTCCGGGCGACATCGTGCCGCTGGCCGAGCGCTTCCTGACCGCTGGCAAACCCCTGTCCAGTGCCGCCACCGCAGCCCTGCAGCGGCACCCTTGGCCGGGCAACGTGCGCGAGCTGCGCAACGTGATCCAGCGCGCCGAACTGCTGGCCACCGGCAATCGCATCGAAGTCGCCGATCTCAACCTGCCGCGCGCAGCCGCCGCTCCGCGCCCGACGCCCAGTGTGGGCAATGATCCCGACCGCGCGCGCATCGAAGACGTACTGGCGCGCAACCACGGCGTCATCGCCCAGGCCGCCGCCGAACTCGGCCTGAGCCGGCAGGCGCTGTACCGGCGGATGGATCGCCACGGCATCCCTCGCGAATGAAACGGCGCTCGTTCACCTTCCGACTGTTCCTGCGCCTGCTGCCAGTGCTGGCGCTGGCCGCTGCCTTGCCGTGGCTGCTGGCGTACTGGATGGACCATGGCTGGGTGGTCACCACGGTATCGGCGCTGGTCCTGCTGTCGCTGATGTGGTGGACCCTGCGTCGCGCCACCGCGCCGGTACGTTCGCTGATGCGCGCCCTGTCCGGCACCACCAGCAGCTACCGCGATGGCGAGTACAACTTCGGCGTGTACTGGCCCGGCAACGATGAACTGGGTGACCTGGTGGAAGCCCACCGCGAGCTGGGTGATGTGCTGCGCGCGCAGCGACAGGGCCTGGTGCAGCGCGAGCTGCTGCTGGACACCATGGTGCAGAACACGCCAGTGGCAATGCTGCTGATCGCCTCCGGCGGTGATGGCATCGCCCGCGTGGTGTTCTCCAACCTGGCCGCGCGCAAGCTGCTGCACGGCGGCTGGAAACTGGAAGGCCAACGTCTGGAAGAAGTGCTGGAACAGGTGCCGGTGGAGCTGCGCGATGCCATCGCCCGTGGCGGCGACAGTCTGTTCGCGGTGCACGCCGAGGGAGAGGATGGTGACGAGGACGACGAGCAGGTCTACCACCTGTCGCGGCGCGCCTTCCAGCTCAATGGCCGACCGCATGACCTGCTGCTGGTGCGTCTGCTGACCGCCGAGCTGCGCCGCCAGGAAGTTCAGACCTGGAAGAAGGTGATCCGGGTGATCAGCCACGAGCTCAACAACTCGCTGGCGCCGATCGCATCGCTGGCCCACTCCGGCGGCGTGCTGGTGCAGCGCGAACGCTTTGATCGGCTGCCGGAGATCTTCACCACCATCGAAGACCGTGCGCGCCACCTGGAAGGTTTCATCCGCGGCTATGCGCGCTTTGCCAAGCTGCCGCAGCCGCAGTTGCAGACCGTGCACTGGGCACCGTTCCTGTCCAGCATGCGCCAGCAGATCCCGTTCGGCATGGAGCACGAGCCGGATGAAGAGCTGTGCAGCCGCATCGATATCGCGCAGTTCGGGCAGGCGCTGTTGAACCTGCTGAAGAATGCACATGAAGCCTGCGCCGAGGCTGATCCGCCGAACGACGATGTGCAGGTGCAGCTGACGCGGTTGCCGCAGTGGCTGCGCCTGGACGTGCTCGACCGTGGCAAGGGCATGAACGAGCAGGTGCTGCAGAACGCGCTGATGCCGTTCTATTCGACCAAGCGCAACGGCACCGGATTGGGCCTGGCTTTGACCCGCGAGATCGTGGAAGCGCATGGCGGCCGGGTGTCACTACAGAACCGCGGCGATGGCGGGTTGTGCGTGTCGATCCTGTTGCCGGTGGGCTGAGCGGGTTTCCCGGCAGCTGCCGACCTTGGTCGGCCTGTCAGTAGATCCACGCCATGCGTGGATATGCCGACCAAGGTCGGCAGCTACTAAACGCGCCGCATCGCCACCCGCAGATGCATCGGAAACCCCAGCGCGGCCTCTTCAGCCATCACGGCGCGCAGGCCATCGCTCCACTCCGCCTGCGGCACTACCGCGAATCCTTCGCTTGCATAGAAGTCCGCATTCCACGGTACATCGGACAACGTGGTCAGCACTGCCGCCGGGTAACCAAGCGCTTTGGCCTCGCCCAATGCATGCCGCAGCAACGCGCGGCCGTGGCCGCGCCGGGCATGCATGGGGTCCACGTCCATCTGCAGCACATGGAACTCACCGCACAGTTCGCCGGCCAGCAGGTAACCCGCGATGCCGCCATCAGCTGCATCCACCACCCACAACTGACCGCGCTGCAGGCCCTCCTGCAGGGTCTGCAGGTCCAACCCATGGCCGGCGAACACCGTGTAGGCCGGGTGGCCCTTCAGCAGTTCGCCAGCACGTCGCTCGATCGCAGGCAGCACCCCGAGCTCATCGGCGCGTGCTGCACGTGGCTCAGGGCTTTTTGAGCGGGCGCTTCCAGCCATCGATGGTTTCCTGTCGTGCACGTGCCAGGGTCAGCTTGCCATCCGGGGCGTCGCGGGTGATGACCGAACCGGCGGCAATCGTCGCGCTGTCGCCAATGGTCACCGGTGCTACCAGCGAACTGTTGGAGCCGATGAAGGCGTTGTCGCCGATGGTGGTGGTCGACTTGTTCACGCCGTCGTAGTTGCAGGTGATGGTGCCGGCACCGATGTTCACCTTGCTACCGATCACCGCGTCGCCCAGGTAGGTCAGGTGGTTGGCCTTGCTGCCAACACCGAGGGTGACTTTCTTGGTCTCGACGAAGTTGCCCACGTGCACACCGTCGGCCAGCACGGTACCCGGGCGTAGCCGCGCGAACGGCCCCACCAGCGCAGCACCTTCGGTGACCACGCCTTCCAGGTCACAATGCGCGCGCACTTCGGTGCCCGGGCCGAGGTTGACGTCCTTCAGCCGGTTGAACGGTCCGATGGTCACGCCATCGCCCAGCACGATGTTGCCCTCGAGCACAACGTCAACATCGATCAGCACGTCGCTGCCGACACTGACAGTACCGCGGATGTCCAGGCGTGCCGGGTCACGCACGCGCGCCCCCTGCGCGCACAAAGCGCGCACCGCGCGGCGCTGCCAGGCACGCTCCAGCTGCGAAAGCTGCCAGGGATCGTTCGCCCCTTCGGCTTCCTGTGCATCAGCCACCAGCGCCATCTCGGCCGGGGTGTACTCATGCGCGGCGAAGGCGAACACGTCGGTGAGGTAGTACTCGCCCTGTGCATTGCTGTTCGACAACTGCGACAGCCAACGGCGCAGCGCGGTGGATTCGGCGGCGATGATGCCGGTGTTGATCGTGCGTACGCGCAGCTGGTCGTCGTTGGCGTCCTTCTGCTCAACGATCGAGCCGACCTTGCCCTCGGCGTCGCGCAGCACGCGGCCGTAACCGGTCGGGTCTTCGACATCGGCGACCAGCACGGCCAGCCGGCCCGGCTGCGCCAGCAGGTCGCGCAGGGTCTGCGCTCGGATCAGCGGCACGTCGCCATACAGCACAAGCACCTGGGCCGCATCCGGAACCTGCGGCATCGCCTGGGCCACCGCATGGCCGGTACCCAGCTGCTGCGCCTGTTCAGCCCATTGCAGGTCGGGCTGGTCAGCGAAGTGCTGGCGCACCGCTTCACCACCATGGCCATAGACCACATGGATCGCCGCCGGTTCCAGTTCGCGGGCGGCCGCGATCACGTGTGCCAGCATCGGCTGGCCGGCGATCGGCTGCAGCACCTTCGGCAGCACCGACTTCATGCGCTTGCCCGCGCCAGCGGCGAGGATGATGACGTGCAGGGGTTGGGTCATGGAAACGGCAGTCCGTGGTTCGTTGCCGATGATTCTAGAGCGTGGGCCGTTAACATGTGCATCCCACCTCCTTCACCGTACCAATGGGCCTCGTCCGCCAGGGAAGCACCTATCTCATCATCGGGCTCTTGCAGCTGCTGCTCGACTGGCTGGTGTTCGTCGCCGCGACCGCGCTGGGCCTGCCCGTGGTGCCAGCAAACATTGCCGGTCGCCTGGCCGGGATGCTGCTGGGCTTCTGGCTCAACGGCCGTTACACCTTTGCCGAGGCAGGCACGCACAAACTGGGCTGGAGGCGCTTCGCGCGCTTCTTCGGGCTGTGGCTGCTGTTGACCGTGGCCAGCACGTTGCTGGTAAGCCTGGTCGACCACACACTGGGCCTGCAGTACACCTGGCTGGCCAAGCCACTGGTGGAAGGCGGGCTGGCCGGCGTGTCCTTCCTGCTGATGCGCTACGTGGTGTATCGCTGACGCGGCGCAGGGATCGGGATCGGGATCGGGATCGGGATCGGGATCGGTAGAGTCGACTGTCAGTCGACTGCTCTTCCATCAGACCGCGAAAATCCCGCGCTGCGCGCGATAGTCGACTGACAGTCGACTCTACCCAGTCGGCCCTGCCCCACCAGCCAAACAAAAACGCCGGCACAGGGCCGGCGTTCTCGTGGGTACCGCGTGGACCTCAGTGCTTGAGGGTCTTGCGCAGGCGCTCCAGCGCCTGCAGCTGGACAACGGCCTCAGCCAGCTTCTGCTGGGCTTCGGCCACTTCCATCGCTTCGCCGCGGTTGGCCAGGATGCGCTCGGCTTCTTCCTTGGCCTTGCGGACCGAGGCTTCGTCGATGTCCTGCGCGCGGATCGCGGTGTCGGCCAGCACGGTCACGACCTGCGGCTGCACTTCCAGGATGCCGCCGGAAATGGCGAAATCCAGCTGCTCGCCGTTCGGCGTGGTCACCACCACCTTGCCCGGCTTCAGGCGGGTGATCAGCGGCGCGTGCTTGGGCGCGATGCCCAGTTCGCCCAGCTCACCGGTGGCCACGACCAGGGTCGCTTCACCACGGAAGATTTCCTGCTCGGCGCTGACGATGTCGCAACGGATGGTGCTCATGGAACTCTCTTCGCTAGGGGGCGGGTGTTACCCACCGCAGGGGTTTCCGCAGCGGTGGGCGCAGGCCCACCCCGTTTCACGGATGGGACAGGCCGAAACCCGTCCCCGCCGCATCAGGCCTTTTCGGCCATCTTCTTGGCCTTCTCGACCGCTTCTTCGATGCTGCCGACCATGTAGAACGCCTGTTCCGGCAGGTGGTCGTACTCGCCATCGACGATGGCCTTGAAGCCACGGATGGTGTCCTTCAGCGACACGTACTTGCCCGGCGAGCCGGTGAACACTTCGGCCACGTGGAACGGCTGGCTGAAGAAGCGCTCGATCTTGCGGGCGCGCGACACGGCCTGCTTGTCTTCTTCGGACAGTTCGTCCATGCCCAGGATGGCGATGATGTCCTTCAGTTCCTTGTACTTCTGCAGGGTCTGCTGGACGCGCTGGGCGGTGTCGTAGTGCTCGTGGCCGATGACCAGCGGGTCCATCTGGCGGCTGGTGGAATCCAGCGGATCGACTGCCGGGTAGATACCCAGCGAGGCGATCGAACGCGACAGGGTCACGGTCGAGTCAAGGTGGGCGAAGGTGGTCGCCGGCGACGGATCGGTCAAGTCATCCGCGGGAACGTAGACGGCCTGGATCGAGGTGATCGAACCGTTCTTGGTCGAGGTGATGCGTTCCTGCAGGACACCCATCTCCTCGGCCAGGGTCGGCTGGTAACCCACCGCCGACGGCATACGACCCAGCAGTGCCGACACTTCGGTACCGGCCAGGGTGTAGCGGTAGATGTTGTCGACGAACAGCAGGACGTCCTTACCCTTGCCGTTTTCGTCCTTCTCGTCGCGGAAGTACTCGGCCATGGTCAGGCCGGTCAGGGCGACGCGCAGACGGTTGCCCGGCGGCTCGTTCATCTGGCCGTACACCATCGCGACCTTGTCCAGGACGTTGGAGTCCTTCA
The DNA here is from genome assembly GCF_059416125.1 of Stenotrophomonas sp. GW821-FHT09E08. Lineage (NCBI taxonomy): Bacteria > Pseudomonadati > Pseudomonadota > Gammaproteobacteria > Lysobacterales > Lysobacteraceae > Stenotrophomonas > Stenotrophomonas sp. GW821-FHT09E08. The sequence goes on along the minus strand of NZ_JBWKOO010000006.1, from coordinate 80,345 downwards.
TTTCGTGGTAGAAGTCGTTGCCCTCACGGGTACGCTCACCCACGCCGGCGAACACGGACAGACCGCTGTGCGCCTTGGCGATGTTGTTGATCAGTTCCATCATGTTGACGGTCTTGCCGACGCCGGCGCCGCCGAACAGGCCGACCTTGCCGCCCTTGGCGAACGGGCACATCAGGTCGATGACCTTGATGCCGGTTTCCAGCAGCTCGGTGGCCGGGGACTGGTCTTCGTACGACGGCGCGTCGCGGTGGATTTCCCAGCTGTCGCTGGCGGCCACTGGGCCGGCTTCGTCGATCGGACGGCCAAGCACGTCCATGATGCGGCCCAGGGTACCGGCGCCGACCGGCACCGAGATGCCGCGACCGGTGTTGATCGCAACCAGGTTGCGCTTCAGGCCGTCGGTGGAACCCAGCGCGATGCAACGGACCACGCCGTCGCCCAGCTGCTGCTGGACTTCAAGGGTGATCTCGGTGTTTTCCACCTTCAGTGCGTCATACACCTTCGGCACCGACTCACGCGGGAATTCGACGTCGACGACGGCGCCGATGATCTGAACGATCTTGCCCTGACTCATTGCTGCATCCTCTAAATGTGTGCTTTGAACGAACGCGGTCAGACTGCTGCCGCGCCGCCGACGATTTCGGAAATTTCCTGGGTGATCGCTGCCTGGCGCGCCTTGTTGTAGACGAGCTGCAGATCGCCGATCAGCTTGTTGGCGTTGTCGCTGGCCGACTTCATCGCGACCATGCGCGCGGCATGTTCGGACGCGACGTTTTCCAGCAGCGCCTGGTACACCAGCGATTCGATGTAACGCGTCATCACGTGCTCGAGCACGGTCGCGGCATCGGGTTCGTACAGGTAGTCCCAGTCGTGATGGGCGACCTGCTTCTCGGCGGCCGGCAACGGCAACAGCTGATCGAAGCTGGCCTTCTGCGTCATCGTGTTGATGAAGCGGTTGTAGACCAGGTACACGCGATCGATCTTGCCTTCGGTGAAGGCATCGAGCATGACCTTGATCACGCCGATCAGCGATTCCAGCTTCGGTACGTCACCAATGTGGGTCACGCTGCCGACCATGTTGACCTTGACCCGGCGGAAGAAGGTCGACGCCTTCTGGCCGATGGTCACCATGTCCACTTCGGCACCCTTGTCCTGCCAGGCCTTGGCTTCACCCAGGAGCTTGCGGAACAGGTTGTTGTTGAGGCCGCCAGCCAGGCCGCGATCGGAGGAGATCACGATGAAACCGACCCGCTTGACCTGCTCGCGCTCGACCAGGAACGGATGCTGGTAATCGGTGCTGGCCTGCGCCAGGTGGCCGATCACCTGCTTCATCGCCTGCGCGTACGGACGCGAGGTCTTCATCCGATCCTGCGCCTTGCGGATCTTGGAGGCCGAGACCATTTCCAGGGCGCGCGTCACCTTGCGGGTGTTCTGCACGCTCTTGATCTTGGTTTTGATTTCGCGTCCGCTTGCCATCTTTGATTCCCGTAGAGCGGGGCGATGCCCCGCTGCAATCAACGGTGTAGCGGGGCCAGGCCCCGCCACACGTCCGTCTTACCAGCTGCCGGTGGTCTTGAACTCGGCGATGCCCTTCTTGAAGGCACCTTCGATGTCGTTGTCCCAACCGCCGGTGGCGTTGACCTTGCCGATCAGCTCGCCCTGGGTGTTGGCGAAGTGGGCGTGCAGGCCTTCTTCAAACGCCAGCAGCTTGTTGACCGGCACGTCGTCGAGGTAGCCCTCGTTGACGGCGTAGATCGACAGCGCCTGGTTGGCGATCGACATCGGCGCGTACTGCTTCTGCTTCATCAGCTCGGTGACGCGCTGGCCACGCTCCAGCTGCTTGCGGGTCGCTTCGTCCAGGTCCGAGGCGAACTGCGCGAACGCAGCCAGCTCACGGTACTGGGCCAGCGAGATACGGATGCCGCCCGACAGCTTCTTGATGATCTTGGTCTGGGCCGAGCCACCGACGCGCGACACCGAGATACCGGCGTTCACGGCCGGGCGGATGCCGGCGTTGAACAGGTCGGTTTCCAGGAAGATCTGACCGTCGGTGATCGAGATCACGTTGGTCGGAACGAACGCGGAAACGTCGCCCGCCTGGGTTTCGATGATCGGCAGCGCGGTCAGCGAACCGGTCTTGCCGGTGACCTTGCCTTCGGTGAACTTCTCGACGTACTCCTCGGACACGCGGGCAGCGCGCTCGAGCAGACGGGAGTGCAGGTAGAACACGTCACCCGGGTAGGCTTCACGGCCCGGCGGGCGCTTCAGCAGCAGCGAGATCTGGCGGTAGGCCACGGCCTGCTTGGACAGATCGTCGTACACGATCAGCGCGTCTTCGCCGCGGTCCATGAAGTACTCACCCATGGTGCAGCCCGAGTAGGCGCTGATGTACTGCATGGCAGCCGATTCGGAGGCAGTGGCGGCGACCACGACGGTGTGCGCCAGCGCGCCGTTCTCTTCCAGCTTGCGCACGATGTTGGCGATGGTCGAAGCCTTCTGGCCGATCGCAACGTACACGCACTTGATGCCGGTGCCCTTCTGGTTGATCACCGCATCGATGGCCATCGCGGTCTTGCCGGTCTGGCGGTCACCGATGATCAGCTCGCGCTGGCCACGGCCGATCGGAATCATCGAGTCGACCGACTTGTAACCGGTCTGCACCGGCTGGTCGACCGACTTGCGCCAGATCACGCCCGGTGCAACGCGCTCCACCGGAGCGGTCAGGTCGGTACCCAGCGGGCCCTTGCCATCGATCGGCTCGCCCAGGGCGTTGACGACGCGGCCCAGCAGTTCCGGACCGACCGGCACTTCCAGGATGCGGCCGGTGGTCTTGGCAACGTCGCCTTCGCGCAGGTGCTCGTAGCCGCCCAGGACCACGGCGCCGACCGAGTCGCGCTCCAGGTTCAGGGCCAGGGCGAAGCTGTTGTTCGGCAGTTCGATCATTTCGCCCTGCATCACGTCGGCCAGACCGAAGATGCGCACGATGCCGTCGGACACGCTGGTCACGGTGCCTTCGTTGCGCGATTCCGCGGCCAGCTTGACCTTCTCGATGCGGTTCTTGATCAGTTCGCTGATTTCGGAGGGGTTGAGCGTGGTTGCCATCGTCAAGTCCTAGTGCCGGCAGCGGGGCCGGACGTTAAATGAATTCAGTTAGCGAGCGCGGTCTGCAGACGGGCCAGCTTGCCCTTCAGCGAACCATCGATGACCACGTCACCGGCGTCGATCACGGCGCCACCGATCAGCGAGGCGTCGACCGCGGTGGTCACTTCGACCTCGCGGTTGAAGCGCTTGCGCAGCGCGACCTTGATCGCGTCCAGTTCACCGGCCGAGAGTTCGGCGGCAGAGGTCACGTTGGCCTTGACCACGTGCTCGGCATCGGCGCGCAGGGCGTCGAACATGCCGGAGATTTCCGGCAGCAGCGGCAGACGATGCGATTCGGCCAGGATGGCCAGGAAGCGCGAGTAGGTCTCGCCGTGGGTCACCGGCGCCAGCAGGGCGACGGCGGCGTCACGGCCCAGCTCCGGGTTGGCGAGCAGGGCCGCCACGCGCGGGTCGGCGGCGACGTGGGCGGAGAACGCGAGGGCATCCGACCACGGCGCGAACGCGCCTTCGTCGCGCGCGGTCGCGAACGCGGCGCGGGCGTACGGGCGGGCAAGCGTGAGGGCCTGGCTCATCCTTAGATCTCCGAGGCCAGCTCGTCGAGCAGCGCCTTGTGGGCGTTGGCGTCGATTTCGCGCTTGAGCAGCTTTTCGGCACCGGTCACGGCCAGCGCGGACACCTGCTTGCGCAGATCTTCACGGGCACGGTTGGCGGCGGCGTCGATCTCGGCCTGGGCCAGATCCTTCTGACGGGTGGCTTCGGTGATCGCTTCGGTACGGGCAGCATCAACGATCTGGTTGGCACGCGCGTGGGCCTGATCGATGATCTCGTTGGCCTTGGTGCGGGCTTCCTTCAGCGCTTCGTTGACCTTCTCCTGCGCCTGGGCCAGATCTTTCTGGCTGCGGTCGGCAGCAGCGAGGCCTTCAGCAATCTTCTGCTGGCGCTCTTCGATCGCGTTCATCAGCGGCGGCCAGATCTTGGTCGCGATGATCCAGATGAGACCAGCGAAGGCGAGCGCCTGCGCAAGAAGGGTGAAATTGATATTCATGGTTAGCTCGATCGCTGGTTTCGGGGTGGACGCGCCGCCGAAGCGGCGCATCCGGCCTTCATCCGAAACCGGGTGCATCAGCACCCGGTCGTCTCAAACCGCTGTATCAGCCGGCCAGAGCCTTGGTGACGGCGCCAGCAAAGGCAGCCGACAGCGGGTTGGCGAAGGCCAGCAGCAGGCCGACGGCGACCGAGATGATGAACGCGGCGTCGATCAGGCCAGCGGTGATGAACATGCGCACCTGCAGGACCGGGATCAGTTCCGGCTGGCGGGCGGCCGACTCCAGGAACTTACCAGCCATGATGGCCAGACCCAGACCGGCGCCCAGCGCGGCCAGGCCGATCATGATGCCGACGGCAAGGGCGGTGGAGCTCTGAATCTGCGCGAAGTTGGTCAGGACGGCGAAGTACATGGTTATCTCCAGGAACTTAAGTTGCTAAGGGTGATGAAACGGATGAAGGTTGAAACGCGTTGAAGCTTGAAACTCAGTGAGCGTCTTCCGACAGGCTCAGGTACACGATCGACAGCATCATGAAGATGAAGGCCTGCAGCGGGATCACCAGCAGGTGGAACAGCATCCAGCCGAGGCCGAACGCACCACCGGCAATGGCACCGAAGAAACCGGCACCACCCAGCACCCAGATCAGCAGGAACACGATTTCGCCGCCGAACATGTTGCCGAACAGTCGCATCGCCAGCGAGATCGGCTTGCTCAGCCACTCGACGATGTTGAGGATCAGGTTGAACGGCATCATCCACTTGCCGAACGGCGCCGTCAGGAATTCCTTGATGAAGCCGAGCAGGCCCTTGGACTTCAGCGCGAAGAAAAGCATCAGGAAGAACACGCTGAAGGCCATGCCCAGGGTGGCATTGACGTCAGCGGTCGGCACCGGCTTCCAGTAGTGGACGCCCGCCCATTCCAGCGGCTTGGCGATGAAATCGGCCGGGATCATCTTCAGCAGATTCATCATCAGGATCCAGAAGAAGATCGTGATGGCGATCGGCGTCACCAGCTTGCTCTTGCCGTGGTAGGTGTCCTTGGCCTGGCGATCGACGAACTCCAGGCAGATTTCCACGAAAGCCTGCCACTTGCCCGGCACGCCGGCGGTGGCCTTGCGGGTTCCCAGCCAGAACGCGACAACAATCACCAGGCCCATCAGGACCGCGGTGAGGAAGGTGTCGACGTGGATGTGCCAGAACATACCCTCACCCTTGCCGACCGGCGCGGTCAGGTTTTGCAGGTGATGCTGGATGTAGCTGGTAGGGGTTAGAGCCTCGCCCGCCATGTGTCCGGAACCTTCAGTTAATTGAATTCTGTCAACGCCTGGCCATGGCCAGGACCTGGAACATCAGACCGACGGCGATACCGGCCAACAGCGCCAATGCAGGCAGCTTGAAGACCAGGAACCCCACCAGCAGGACGCCGAATACCACTACCCACTTGGCGACGATCGCAATGATCAGGCGAGCCATCGCCGATCCTGCGCCCAGTGCCCCCCCGCCCAGTGCCATCCGTGCCGCAACCCAGCCACCGGCCGAAATGGCCACACCGGACGCCAGCGCGCCGAGGGCATACTTCGGACCAACCAGCAGGAAGGCCAGGGCCAGGACAGCCACTGCGGCCAGCGGGTAGACCGCGGCGCGCAGCATCAGTCGCCGACCCGCATCAACGGAGTTCAGCACAGGACGTCCCGCGTGGTTGCAAGTGGAAGGCTGAGGCGGCTACAGCAAGGGGGGCCTCATCGAGCCGCCAAATTATAGCAATGGGACAATTTGCGAGACAACCGCTGCCTGTTCATCCCGGGAAGCCGCAAGTTGCGGTAGCGCTTACATTTTTGCGTGCCACCCGGGGGACAATGACGTCCGCGCGATGTTGCAGCGCAGTATTGAACTTTGGTCGCAGGCCACGGAACTTTCGCCGCAGGGTGCCGGTCCGATCTTTCGACCTGCCTGCAGCAACCTCGTCGACGCTTCGCCCCGCAGGTCCCACGATGGCCCCGAAGCCCCGCTCCGGGGCCATCTTTTTTGCATCGTCGCGACAGCGCTGAACCGTGCACATGCCGTGGACCATACGTTCACGGATGGTGGACGGCGCCGTCCGGCACAGTGGTCTTCATTCTGATGAACCACTGCAAGGACTCTTCGATGCGCCCTGTACCCACCCTGCTCGCCCTTTCCCTGCTCGCCGCCGGCGCTTCGTTCGCCACAGCCGCCCACGCCGCTGAAGGCGATGACCGCTTCGCCCTGCGCCTGGGTGCGATGAACATCGACTCGGACAACACCCTTCGCGGCAAGACCAACGTCGCCGGCCAGGACATCGGCTTCTCCGAGGACTTCAAGCTGGGTGGCAAGGAATGGGAGCCGCGCATCGACGGCATGTTCCGCATCAGCAACCGCCAGCGCCTGCTGTTCAACTACTTCAAGTACGACAAGGACCGCCGCGAGACCCTCGGCCAGGACATCTCCTTCGGTGACGTCAACGTGCCGTCCGGCAGCTTCGTCAAGGGTGAGCTGAAATACCAGGTCGCCAGCCTGGTCTATGACTACTCGGTGGTGGACACCGATACCTTCGACCTCGGCCTGCAGCTGGGTGCCGAGTACGCCAAGGTCAGCACCAAGGCCTACGCCGATCTGGGTACCGTTTATGAGGGCCAGTTCCTCAACGAGAAGACCGACGGCGTCGCGCCAGTGGTCGGTGCGCGCCTGAGCTTCACCCCGTCGGAAAAGTGGATGATCACGCTGCAGGGTCAGTACCTCAATACGCGCTGGGGCAGCTTCGATGACTACAAGGGCGACCTGAGCCGCGCCAACGCCATCGTCGATTACCGCTTCACGAAGAACTTCGGTGTGTTCGCTGGCTACGACTGGTTCAAGCTCGACGCGGACAAGAAGGGCAGCGATGGCACCATCGGCCTGAAGCAGGAATTCAAGGGCCCGGTGGCCGGCGTCAGCTTCGTGTTCTGATCCCCCGCCCCCTTCCACGGCATCCTCTCTCCTGGCGCGGCCTCCGGAACATCGGGGCCGCGTTTTTTGTGGCTTCTGACAGAAGAGCAGAAGCGGGTTGGTCGAGCGCTTGAGGGAGAGGGGGCTGGGTTCGAATGTCCCCCGGCGCCGGCCTGCGGACGTCACCTCCTCCTTTACTTCGCACCCAGCCCCCTCTCCCTCCGCGTGTCAGGCATCCAGGCAGCCGCTGCGGTGGCGGCGGTTGTGGCTCCGCCTTCCGCACGCCGAACCGCTGCGCGGCCGGCCCGAACGCTTGCAGTGAGAATGATCGAGGCCCAACAAAAAAAACCCCGGCAATGCCGGGGCTTTTCGTTCGCAAAGGCGCGGGCGCCTTACTTCTTCTTCGGCATGTACAGATCGGTGATCGTGCCGTCGTAGATTTCCGAGGCCATCGCCACCGATTCGCTCAGCGTCGGGTGCGCATGGATGGTGTGGCCGATGTCTTCCGCTTCCGCACCCATCTCGATGGCCAGGCCGATCTCGGCCAGCAGGTCACCGGCATGCACGCCGACGATGGCACCACCGATGATGCGGTGGGTCTCTTCGTCGAAAATCAGCTTGGTGAAGCCCTCGGTACGGCCAATGCCGATCGCGCGGCCGCTCGCCGCCCACGGGAACTTGGCCACGCCGACCTTCAGGCCCTTGGCCTTGGCTTCGGTCTCGGTCACGCCAACCCATGCGATTTCCGGGTTGGTGTAGGCCACCGACGGAATCACGCGGGCCACCCACTCCTTCTTGTGCCCGGCAGCCACTTCGGCGGCCAGCTTGCCCTCGTGCGTGGCCTTGTGGGCCAGCATCGGGTTGCCGACGATGTCGCCGATGGCAAAGATGTGCGGCACGTTGGTGCGCATCTGGCGATCAACCGGGATGAACCCGCGGTCGGTCACCTGCACGCCAGCCTTCTCGGCATCGATCTTCTTGCCGTTCGGCGAGCGACCCACGGCCACCAGCACGCGGTCGAAGGTGCCCTGCGCCAGCGCAGGCGCCTGGCCTTCCTCGGCGGCTTCGAAGGTCACGGTGATGCCCTTGGCATCGGCGGTCACGCCGGAGGCCTTGGTCTTCAGGTGCACTTCGATGCCCTGCTTCTTCAGGCGGTCGGCCAACGGCTTGACCAGGTCCTTGTCGGCGCCTGGCATCAGCTGGTCCATGAACTCGACCACGGTGACCTTGCTGCCCAGCGCGCCATACACGGTGGCCATCTCCAGGCCGATGATGCCACCACCGACGACCAGCAGCGAACCCGGCACTTCGGCCAGTTCCAGTGCGTCGGTGGAGTCCATCACGCGCTTGTCGTCCCACGGGAAGTTCGGCAGCTTCACCGCCTGCGAACCGGCGGCGATGATGCACTTCTGGAAGCGCAGCAGCTGGGTGCTGCCGTCTTCGGCGGTGATCAGCAGTTCGTTGGCGGAAACGAACTTGCCCACGCCCTGCACGCTGCGGACCTTGCGCTGCTTGGCCATGCCGGCCAGGCCCTTGGTCAGCTGGTTGACCACCTTTTCCTTGTACTGGCGCAGCTTGTCCAGGGTGATGGTCGGCTTGCCGAACTCGACGCCGAAATCACCGGCGTGGGCCACTTCGTCGATGACCGCTGCGGCGTGCAGCAGGGCCTTGGACGGGATGCAGCCCACGTTGAGGCAGACACCGCCGAGGCTGGCGTAGCGCTCGACCAGGACCGTATCCAGGCCGACGTCGGCGGCGCGGAAGGCGGCGGTGTAGCCGCCCGGGCCGGAGCCCAGCACGACCATTTCGCATTCGATGTCGGCCTGCTTGCCGCTGGACAGCGCCGGCTTCGGCGCAGCAGGTTCAGCCGGGGCGCGGTGCGACGGGGTCACCGGCGGCTTGCTGGCCGGAGCGGCCGCTGCCGGGGCCGGCGCGGCAGCCTTGGCCGGGGCTTCGGCGGCACCTTCAGCGTCCAGCACCACGACCACGGCGCCTTCGGACAGGGTGTCGCCGAGCTTGACCTTGATTTCCTTGACCACGCCGGCAGCCGAGGACGGCACTTCCAGGGTGGCCTTGTCCGATTCCAGGGTCACCAGACCCTGGTCCTTCTTCACCGTGTCGCCGACGGCGACCAGCACTTCGATCACCGGTACATCGCTGTAATCGCCGATGTCGGGAACCTTGATTTCAATCGTGGCCATGGTGGGTTTTCCTCGGGCCCGCCCGGCGTGGCCGGCGGGCTGTCACTGCGTTTCGACAGGCGGCCGCGCCAGGGGCAGCGGCCGCACGATGGGGGCGAAGCGGATGCCTTACAGCAGCACGCGGCGCATGTCGGCCAGTACCTGCGACAGGTACGTGGTGAAGCGTGCGGCCAGGGCGCCATCGATGACGCGGTGGTCGTAGCTCAGCGACAGCGGCAGCATCAGCTTCGGTGCGAACTCCTTGCCATTCCAGACCGGCTGGATGGACGACTTGGAGACGCCGAGGATGGCCACTTCCGGTGCATTGACGATCGGGGTGAACGCGGTGCCGCCGATGCCTCCCAGCGAGCTGATCGAGAAGCAGCCGCCGCTCATGTCGGCCGGGCCCAGCTTGCCGTCGCGCGCCTTCTTGGCCAGTTCGCCGGTTTCCTGCGCGATCTGCACCACGCCCTTCTTGTCCACGTCGCGGATGACCGGCACGACCAGACCGTTCGGGGTGTCGGCGGCAAAGCCGATGTTGAAGTACTTCTTCAGGGTCAGGTTCTCGCCGCTGGCATCGAGCGAGGCGTTGAACTCCGGGAATTTCTTCAGCGCCGCGGCACTGGCCTTGATCAGGAAGGCGAGCATGGTCAGCTTGATGCCGGCCTTCTCGTTTTCCTTGTTCAGCGCCACGCGCAGGCCTTCCAGGTCGGTGATGTCGGCCTGTTCGAACTGGGTGACGTGCGGAATCATGGCCCAGTTGCGGGCCAGGTTCGCGCCGGAAATCTTCTTGATGCGCGACAACGGCTGCACTTCAACGTCGCCGAACTTGCTGAAGTCGACCTTCGGCCACGGCAGCAGGTTCAGGCCGCCACCGGCGGCAACGGCACCACCGGCAGCCGCCGGTACGCCGCCGCTGAGCGCGGCCTTGACGAACTTCTGCACGTCACCCTTGGTGATGCGGCCACCCTTCTCGGTACCATTGATCTGCAGCAGGTCCACGCCCAGCTCGCGGGCGAACACGCGCACGGCCGGAGTGGCATACGGCACCTTGGCCGGCAGCACGCCATCGGCGTTGAACTGCACCGGCGGGCTGGATGGTGTACCCGCCGAGGCGATCTCGCGAGCAGCCAGCTTGTCCGGCTGAGCCGGCACGGCGACCGGCTCCACCTTGGTGGCGGTCTCTGCGGCAACCGGAGCAGCGGCAGCCGCTGCTTTGCTCGGTGCCGGCGCAGCAGCGCCCTCGGCCTCGATGATGGCGACCACATTGCCCTGCGACAGATTGTCGCCAACCTTGACCTTCAGCTCCTTGACCACGCCAGCCACCGAAGACGGCACTTCCATGGTGGCCTTGTCGCTTTCCAGCGTGACCAGGCCCTGGTCCTTCTTGACCGTGTCGCCGACGGCGACCAGCACTTCGATGACCGGAATTCCGGAGTAGTCGCCGATATCCGGCACCAGCGCTTCAACCGCACCACCGCTGGCGGCCGGGGCAGCCGGCGCAGCAGCGGCGGGGGCCGGTGCGCTCTGGGTGGCGGCAGCCGGAGCCGCTGCCTTGGCCGGTGCCGGGGCGGCAGCTGCCGGCTTGGCAGCCTCGCCTTCAGCCACTTCGATCAGCGCCACGACCTTGCCCTCGGACAGGGTGTCACCGACCTTGACCTTGATCTCCTTGACCACCCCGGCGACGGCCGACGGCACTTCCATGGTGGCCTTGTCGCTTTCCAGCGTCACCAGGCCCTGGTCCTTCTTGACCGTGTCGCCGACGGCGACAAGCACCTCGATTACCGGGATATCGCTGTAGTCACCGATATCGGGGACAAGTGCTTCCTTGATTTCGGCCATGGGGATAACTCCGGCAATCTGGTGTAGGGAAACGTCTATTGTGCGGCCAGCGGGGGCCAGCGCCAACCGTTACAGGTGTTTTCAGTACGCACGCAGCCGGGACACGCTGTTGCCCATGGGTTGCGGCTGCATCCAGTCGGTAGCGTATTGTCCGGACGATGTCCGCTTCATGTCGCCAGTGCGTCGGCCACCGGCTGCCAGGCCAGGCGCAGGCGCGGCAACGACCACGCGGCATTGGCCGGGCTGGTGGATGGCAGCGCCAGCAGCGTCGGAGGGGCCTCCAGACGGAGCAACACCCAGCGCTGGAACGCCTGCAGCGACGCACCGCCGTTGCAGCCGATCAGCTCCAGCTCAGGAAGCGAAGCGATCAGTGCCGGCAACGCATTGGGCACTTCCGTGCCACGCACGATGTCGGCATCCAGGCTGCCGCGCCGCTCGCACTGGCCAATCACATCCCACAGGCCGACCTTTGCCGCCATCAGTGCCTGCAGCCGTTGCTGGTAGGCCAGTCCTGCGTCGAAGCCGCAGATATCGGCCAGCAACGGCCAGAAACGATTGCGCGGATGGGCGTAGTAGCGCTGCTCCTGCAATGACGCAACGCCGGGCATCGAGCCCAGCAGCAGCACCCTGCAATCCACGTTCACCTGCGCTTGCAGGCCGATGCACAACGTTGCTTCGCTCACATCTTCTCCAACTGCATGAATGCCACCGATGGCCGAAAAGCCCATGAAAACAGGCTTTCCGCTCCAGTCGCTGAACAAGGAAAACTATTTTTTAACGCGCGTCGGATTCGATTCATGTTGGGGCGACTACGGTGTGCTCGCCCCGCAACCGGGAGCCCAAAACAAGAAACATTAGGAGATACCCCCATGCGCTCCATCCGTATCCTGAGTCTCGCCCTGCTGACCTCCGCCGCGTTCGCGCCGGCCGCTTTCGCCCAGGACAGCAGCACCACCGATACCGCTTCGGGCAAGCATTTTGCCGTTGTTGGCGGCATCTCGCTGCTGGAACCGAAGAACGACCCGATCACCGGCGTGAAGAAGACCGATGGCGGCCCGGCGCCGACCGTCAGCTTCAGCTACTACATCAACGACAACTGGGCCGTTGAACTGTGGGGCGCTGCCGACAAGTTCGACAACAAGTTCAAGGGTCCGGACAACGCCCGCCTGGGCTCGGTCGAGCAGCAGCCGATCGCGCTGAGCGGCCAGTACCACTTCGGCCAGGCTGACAACGTGTTCCGTCCGTTCGTGGGCGTGGGCTACTACCAGTCGAGCTTCAGCAACGAGAAGCTGGGCAACGGCGCTGACAGCGACATCCGCTTCAAGGATGCCAAGGGCGTGATCGGCACCGTCGGTGTGGACATGAACATCAACTCCACCTGGTTCGCCCGTGCCGACGCCCGCTACATGCGCTCGCGCCCGGACGTGAAGATCGGCGGCGAGAAGATCGGCGAAGCCAAGATGGATCCGTGGACCGTCGGCTTCGGCATCGGCGCCCGCTTCTGATCCAGGCTGTACCTGCTTCACTGATGTAACGCGACGGGCCCTTCGGGGCCCGTCGTCCTTTCCGTCACCCGCTGTCTGTAGAGTCGACTGTCAGTCGACTGCTCTTGTAGAGCAGAGTCCATGCTCGACTATCGAAAAAGCAGTCGACTGACGGTCGGCTCTACACACAAACAGGATGCGGAGGCGCGATGCATGAAGTCGACCTGCTGGTGATCGGTGGCGGCATCAACGGTGCCGGCATCGCCCGTGATGCCAGCGGTCGTGGCCTGCGCGTGCTGCTGTGCGAGCAGCATGACCTTGCTGCGCATACCTCCAGCGCCAGCAGCAAGCTGATCCACGGTGGCCTGCGCTACCTGGAGCAGCGCGAGTTCGGCCTGGTACGCAAGGCATTGGGCGAACGCGAGGTCGTTCGCCGCCAGGCCCCGTACCTGGTCCGGCCGCTGCGTTTCGTGCTGCCCTGGGAACCTCACCTGCGCCCACGCTGGCTGCTGCGCACGGGCTTGTGGCTGTACGACCACCTGGGGCCGCGCAGCCCCGCCTTCCCTGCATCGGGCGCACTGGATCTGCAACAGGACCCGCTGGGTGCACAGCTCTCGCCATCGCTGCGACAGGCGTTCAGCTATGCCGACGCACAGGTCGATGATGCGCGTCTGGTCATCCTCAACGCGCGGGATGCCGCGCAACGTGGTGCACAGGTACGGGTCCACAGCCGCTGCGTCGACCTGCGCGCCGAACAGGGCCGCTGGCACGTGACGCTGGAAACAGCCGACGGCCAGCAGCAGGCGGTGATCGCCCGTGCCGTGGTCAATGCCGCCGGTCCGTGGGCAGGCGGCCTGTTGGATTGGATGCAGCCGCGCAGCGCCGGCCCTGCCCTGCGCCTGGTGCAGGGCAGCCACATCGTGCTGCGCCGCGCCTGGCCTGACGACAGTGCCTGCCTGCTGCAGCAACCCGATGGCCGCGTAGTGTTCCTGCTGCCGTTCGCCCACGACCACCTGCTGGTTGGCACCACCGACACCGACTACCGCGGCGACCCGGCACGCTGCAGCGTGCTGCCTTCGGAGGTCGCCTACCTGTGCGAGGCCGCCAACCGCTATCTGCGCGAACCGATCAGCGCGGCAGATGTGGTCTGGCAGTTCGCCGGGGTGCGTCCGCTGCTGGCCGACCCCGACCCGCGCGCGGCAAGGCTGAGCCGCGACTACCGCCTGCAGCTGCAGGTGGATCCGGCACCGGCGCTGCACGTGCTGGGCGGGAAACTGACAACCTATCGGGTGCTGGCCGAGGAAGCGCTGGAGCTGCTGCGCCCCGCCCTGTCGCAGATGGGAGCGGCATGGACGGCAACGGGAGAACCACTGCCGGGCAGTGACTGGGGCGACGCCGCTCAGGCGTGCTCACGCTTGCTGGCTTTGGTGCCGTGGTTGCCAGCGGACATCGCGCGGCGCTGGGCCGAAGCCTACGGCAGCCGAAGCCTGGCGTTGCTGGAAGGCGCACAGAGCATGGCCGATCTGGGCGATGCGTTCGGCGCTGGACTGCATGCGCGCGAGGTGGCGTTCCTGTGCGAGCACGAGTGGGCGCGCAGTGCCGAGGACGTGCTGTGGCGGCGGAGCAAGCTGGGCCTGCGGCTGGATACCGCGCAGGTGGCACGGCTGCAGGAATGGATCGATAGACGGTAGAGTCGAGCTTGCTCGACTGACATGAAAAGCAGTCGAGCAAGCTCGACTCTACCAACACCGTCGCTACCGGAGACGCTGCATGACGCCCCGCTACGTGCTGGCCATCGACCAGGGCACCACCAGTTCGCGCGCGATCCTGTTCGACCATGCCGGCGACATCGTCGGCAGCGCGCAACGCGAGTTCGCGCAGATTTTCCCGCAGCCGGGCTGGGTCGAGCATGACCCCCGCGAGATCCTCACCAGTGTCTATGCCACGCTGACCGAACTGCTCAGCCGCGGGCAGATCGACCCGCGCCACATCGCCGCACTGGGCATCACCAACCAGCGCGAAACCACCGTGGTCTGGGACCGCTCGACCGGCCAGCCGATCCACAATGCCATCGTCTGGCAGTCGCGGCAGAGCCACGCCATCTGCGAACGGTTGAAGTCCGAAGGCCATGAAGCGCTGGTTCGCGAGCGTACCGGCCTGTTGATCGATGCCTATTTCTCGGCCACCAAGATCCGTTGGATCCTCGACCATGTGGAGGGCGCGCAGCAACGCGCCGAACGCGGCGAGCTGCTGTTCGGCACCATCGACAGCTGGCTGGTGTGGAACCTGAGCGGTGGCCAGGCGCACGTGACCGACTACAGCAATGCCGCGCGCACCCTGCTGTTCAACATCCACACGCTGGACTGGGACGACGACCTGCTGGCGCTGCTGGACATCCCGCGCGCGATGCTGCCGCAGGTACGCGACTCCAGTTCGGTGTACGCGCACACCCGGCCGCAGTTCTTCTTCGACCATCCGATTCCGATCGCCGGCATCGCCGGTGACCAGCAGGCAGCGCTGTTCGGCCAGGCCTGTTTCCAGCCGGGCATGGTCAAGAATACCTATGGCACCGGCTGCTTCATGCTGATGCATACCGGCGCGCAGGCGGTGCGCTCGCGCAATGGCCTGCTGACCACCATCGCCTGGGGCCTGGACGGGCGCGTGGAGTACGCGTTGGAGGGGTCGATCTTCGTCGCCGGTTCCGTGGTGCAGTGGTTGCGCGATGGACTGCGCATGATCGAGCGCGCCAGCGACAGCCAGGCGCTGGCCGCGCAGGTTCCCGATAGTGGTGGCGTGTACCTGGTGCCGGCTTTCGTCGGCCTGGGCGCGCCCTACTGGCGCAGTGACGTACGCGGGGCGATGTTCGGCCTGACCCGTGGCACCCGCAAGGCCCACTTCGTGCGCGCGGCACTGGAGGCCATGGCCTACCAGACCCGCGACGTGCTTGATGCGATGCAGTCCGATGCCGGCATCGCGCTGACCGAACTGCGCGCCGACGGCGGTGCGATCGGCAATGACTTCCTGGCCGGATTCCAGGCCGACATCCTCGGCGTACCGCTGCTGCGGCCTCGGCTGACCGAAACCACCGCACTGGGCGCGGCCTATCTGGCCGGGCTGGCCGTGGGCTTCTGGTCAAGCCGCGAGCAGATCGCCGCGCAGTGGGGCCTGGACCGGCGCTTCGAGCCGCAGATGGAGGTGGCCCGGCGCGAGAAGCTGTATGCGGGGTGGCAACAGGCGGTGGCCGCCACCCTCGCCTTCCACGTCGACTGACGGTAGTGCCGGCCGCTGGCCGGCAACCCCATGATCCTTGGCAGCATTTGCAGATTGCCGGCCAGCGGCCGGCACTACCGCATGGCCAGAACGTCCGCGGCGCCGGTCAGAACGCCGGCAGCACCGCGCCCTTGTACTTGGTCTCGATGAAGGCCTTCACCTGCGGGCTGGTCAGGGCCTTGGCCAGCTTCTGCACGCGGGCATCGTCCTTGTTGTCCGGGCGTGCGACCAGGAAGTTCACGTACGGCGAATCCTTGCTCTCGATCGCCAGTGCATCCCTGGTCGGGTTGAGGCCGGCATCCAGCGCGTAGTTGGTGTTGATCAGGGCCAGATCGACCTGGTCCAGCACGCGCGGCAGCATCGCCGAATCCAGCTCGCGGAACTTCAGCTTCTTCGGGTTGGCAGCAATGTCGCGCTGGGTCGACAGCGCGTTGGTCGGGTCCTTCAGCTCGATCACACCGGCCTTGTGGAGCAGGATCAGCGCGCGGCTGTTGTTGCTCGGGTCGTTCGGGATCACCACGTCGGCGCCTTCGCGCAGCTCGGCCAGCGACTTGATCTTGCGCGAGTACGCGCCGAACGGCTCGATGTGCACGCCGATCACCTTCACCAGATCGCTCTTGCGATCGCGGTTGTAGGCATCCAGGTACGGCTCGGTCTGGAAGTAGTTGGCATCCACCTGCTTCTGCACCAGCTGATCGTTGGGCTGCACGTAGTCATTGAACACGCGCACATCCAGGTCCACGCCTTCCTGCTTGAGGATCGGCTTGACCACTTCCAGGATCTCGGCATGCGGCACGGCCGTGGCGGCCACCACCAGCTTCTGCGAGGGCTCGCCGGACTTGCCGCAGGCGGTCAGGGCCAGCGCAGCGGCGAGCAGGGGCAGCAACAGGGTCTTCTTCATGGGCGAAAGGGTTCTCGGGGGGAGGGTCAGGAGTTGTCGTAGTTGCTCAGGGCAAGCTCAAGCAGCGCCTTGGCCTGCTCGCGCAGCATCACCGGTTCGACGATCTCGGCATCCGAGCCGTAGTGCAGCACGTCCATCAGCAGTTCACGGGAGACGCTGTACGGTACCTTCAGCTCGTAGCGGCCGTCGGCCAGGAAACGGCCCTGCTGCTTGGAGTGCCAGTGTTCGTCGGCCACCCAGCGCGCGGCCTTGGCGCTGAACAGGATGGTCGCCCAGCCCTTCGGTGCACCGGAGAAGATGCCGTAGCTGGCGCCCAGCTGTTCGTCGAGCTCGCTGTCGGCCACGTCGCGGGCCGTGCTGTCGACCACCCGCGCCTTGTGGATGCGGTCCACGGCGAAACTGCGCAGGGCCTCGCGGTCGTGGTCCCAGGCATCCAGGTACCAGTTGTCGCGGTAATGGGTCAGGCGCTGCGGCGAGACCGTGCGCTTGGTCGGCTCGTCGGTGGAGCGTGCGCGGTACTCGAACGCCAGCTGGCGGCGCTCCAGCACGGCCGAGGCCACGCTGCGGAAGCTGCCCTCGTCGAACTTGCGGCCACGGTGCGGGATCACCCGCACACGGTCCACCGGCCAGTTGGAGACGCCGGCCTGGGCCGCCAGCAGGCTCTCGATGCGCTGTTGCAGCGGTGCCAGCACCGAGGACAGCACGCCGCCGCCGGTCCGTGCCAGCAGGTGCTGCGAGGCCAGCAGGGCGTGCAGCTCCTCCGAGCTCAGCCACAGGCCGGGCAGCTCGAAGCGGTCACTCTCGTCGGCCTGGTAACGGAAGCCGGCCTCGCCGTCGCCCTCGATCGGTGCCATCAGCGCATCGCGCAGGAAGGCCAGGTCGCGGTAGACGGTGGCGCGGGAACAACCGAGCTTGTCCTGCAGGGTCGCCACCGTCACCGGATAGCGCGCGGACTTGAGCAGACGATGCAGGGCGGTGATGCGTTCGTATCGGTCCATACCCCCGATTATGTCCGAGTCGCGGGTCTTGTGTGGGACGTTTGGGCTATCGTGGGCGCCCCCCGCCCCATGGAACACCCGATGCGCCGGTTGCCTGCCCTGCCCCTGCTGGCCTGCCTGCTGCTGGCCGCCTGTGATCGCGCACCGGCTCCGGCCGGCACTGAGGCCGCCGTCCCTGCCGCCGATCCGGCGCAGGCAGTGCTGGCGGCCAGCCAACGCTTCGCCACCCTGCGCAGCTTCCATGCCGAGCTGGAGGTGCTGGGTGCGCCGGAACCTGTGCGCAGCGCCATGGACTTCGTCGCCCCCGATCGATTCCGGCTGCAGACCGCGGCCGGACCGCAGACGATCATCGGCGACACCATGTTCCTGCAGGCCGACGGCGGGGTCCGCCAGGTCCCGACCCCGCCGGGCCTGCTTGAGCAATGGCGCAACCCGCTGCCGGCCGATGCCCTGCCCGCCGACCTGCGGGCCGAAGACCTCGGCAGCCAGTCCCTGGATGGGGTCGAAACCCGCCACTACCGGTTGCGCGGCGCCCAGCCCGGCGAACGCATGGAGTACTGGGTGGACGCGCAGGGCCTGCCTCGGCAGATCGTACGCAGTGGCAGCAGCAACGGCCGCAGCTTCCAGCTGCGCCTGCGCTATTCGCGCTTCAACGACCCGGCATTGCGCGTCGATCTACCCTGAATGGGCTGGCGGCAGGAACGTTTCCTGAAGCGCGTTTTGGATCGATTCGGACCGCCATCACGCTTCCAGTATCATCACCGGCTGTCAACCGCTTCGGAGAAGCCCCGATGTCCCTGCGTGTGTCCCTGCTGATCCCCCTGCTGCTGTGCGCGCCGCTTGCGTATGCGCAGGACGCCTCCGAACTGGCGGCGATGTCTTCGCCGTGGAGCGGCAGCGGCGGCGAGCTCGGCTTCGCCTCGGCACGCGGCAACAGCAGCACCGAGAGCTTCAACGGTCGCCTGCGCCTGCGCTACACCGACGGCGACTGGGTGCACAGCATGGACCTGTTCGGCCTGCGCTCCAGCTCCAAGGTGACCGAGACCAACGACGACGGCACCACCACCCGCCGCAACAACACCACCGCCAACCGCTACACCGGCAGTGCCGGCAGCGCGCTGCAGCTGGGCGAGCATCGCCAGCTGACCGCGACGGTACGTACCGAGCGTGACGACTTCGCCACCTACGACCGCCAGAGCTCGTTCGGTCTGGGTTACGGCACCCGCCTGTGGAACACCGAGCGTTTCTCGTTCGACGCGCAGATCGGCCCCGGTGTGCGCCGCACCCACAGCACCGAAGACGACCGCACCCGCACCGGCATGATTGGTCGTGGCCTGTTCGACCTGAAGTACTCGCTGACCGACAACACCGACCTGGTCAACACCCTCCTGGTCGAATCGGGTTCGTACAACACCTTCGGCCAGAACGACTTCGGCGTCTCGGTCAGCATGAACGAGCACCTGGCGCTGAAGGCCGGCTGGCAGGCGCGTTACAACAGTGACGTGGCCGAGGACAAGCGCAAGACCGATACGCTGACCACGATGAACGTGGTCTA
Organism: Stenotrophomonas sp. GW821-FHT09E08; assembly: GCF_059416125.1. Taxonomy (NCBI): domain Bacteria; kingdom Pseudomonadati; phylum Pseudomonadota; class Gammaproteobacteria; order Lysobacterales; family Lysobacteraceae; genus Stenotrophomonas; species Stenotrophomonas sp. GW821-FHT09E08. The sequence goes on along the minus strand of NZ_JBWKOO010000006.1, from coordinate 61,025 downwards.
CAAATTCAAATAAGAAACGGGCGCCAAAGGCGCCCGTTCTTCTTTCGGTAGTGCCGGGCGCTGGCCGGCAACTGCATTCAATCGGGGCACGAGGTTGCCGGCCAGCGGCCGGCACTACCTGCGATGCCTCAGACGTTCAGCAGTTCGCCGGCACCGGCATCCAGCAGCATCTTCGCCACGCGCTGGCCCAGTACTTCCGGGTCACTGGCCGGGCCGATCGCCTCGGCGCGCACCGCGCGGCCATCACTGGCACTGCCGACCAGCCCCTGCAGGTGCAGATCCTGCCCCTGCCACTGCGCGATCGCCGCTACCGGCACGTGGCAGCTGCCATGCAGCGCACGGTTCATCGCCCGCTCGGCCTCGACGCAGGCACGGGTAGCCGCGTCATCCAGGCCGGCGAACAGCGCCATCAAGCGCGCATTGCTGCCATCACATTCCACCGCAACCGCGCCCTGTGCCGGCGCCGGCAGCCACTGCGGCGGTTGCAGGCGGGCGACGATGCGCTCGCCCAGCCCCAGCCGCTCCAGCCCGGCCACCGCAAGCACGATGGCGTCGTAGCCGCCGTTGTCGAGCTTGGCCAGGCGGGTGTTGACGTTGCCGCGCAGGTCCAGCAGCTGCAGGTCCGGTCGCAGCGCGCGCAGCTGCGCCTGCCGACGCAGCGACGATGTGCCGACGCGCGCACCGATCGGCAGCGCATCCAGCGAGGCATACAAGTTGGAAACAAAGCCATCGGCCGGATCGTGGCGAGTCAGCATCGCCGGCAGCGCGAACGGCGCATCCAGTTCCATCGGCACATCCTTCAAAGAGTGCACCGCGCAGTCGGCCTCGCCACGCAGCATGGCCAGTTCCAGTTCCTTGAGGAACAGGCCCTTGCCACCGATGGCCGCCAGCGAGCGGTCAAGCACCTCATCGCCGCGGGTGCTCATCGGCACCAGTTCCACGTGCAGATCGGGATGTGCCTGGCGCAGGCGGTCGGCGACGTGTTCGCTCTGCCAGAGGGCGAGCGGGCTCTTGCGGGTGGCGATGCGGACGGTTTCCATCCGATCATTATCGCGCCTTCGGCGCGGATACGGCCAACGGCGAAGCCCCTCGTGGCTGGTGGGGGGATCGTGAAGGCAACAGCCGTGCTTGGACGGGGGGGGGGGGGGGGGGGGGGGGGGGGGGGG